>DASXBA010000076.1:0-3128 GCA_036406475.1 Thermoleophilaceae bacterium
AGCATGTCGAGGTTGACGCCGTGCAGGATCTCGACGCGATTGCGAGTGGTGGGCGTCAACGAAGCTCCTCCACCGCCGCCCGGACCCGATCCGGATCGACCTGCTCGCCCCAGCGCGGCTCGCCGGGGCGTTCGATCAGCACGAAGCCCAGGCCCTCGCTGGTCCGCTTCTTGTCCCTGCCGATCGCCTCGATGACGTCGTCCACGGACACAGATGCGTCCAGGGAGACCGGCAGGCCGTGCGAGGCGAGCAGGCCCGCGACCTCGTTGTGCAGCTCGTCGGCCCCCGAGAGCCGCAGGGCGGCGAGCAGGCCGAGCCCGACCGCCTCGCCGTGGCGGTAGCGCGAGTAGCCGGTGACCGCCTCGATCGCGTGTCCCACCGTGTGCCCCAGGTTGAGCACGGCGCGCCGGCCGGAGTCGCGCTCGTCATCGGCGACCACCGCGATCTTCGTGCGCGCGCATTCGAAGATCACGTCGCCGAGCGCCCCGGGCTCCAGCACGTCGATCTGGCGCACCCGCTCCCAGAGCTCGCCCCCGGCGATCAGGCCGGTCTTCAGCACCTCCACGAAGCCGGCGGCGAGCTCCGCGCCCGGCAGCGTCTCGAGCATTCTCGGATCGGCGAGCACCGCGATCGGCTGGTGGTAGGCGCCGACGTAGTTCTTGGCCTCGGGCAGATCAACCCCCGTCTTGCCGCCGTACGCCGAGTCCACCTGCGCGACCAGCGTCGTCGGCGCCTGGACGAGCGGGATGCCGCGCTGATAGGTGGCGGCGCAGAAGCCGGCGAGGTCCCCGACCACACCGCCGCCGAAGGCCAGCACGCAATCGTCGCGGCGAGCTCCGGCCTTGGCCAGCCTGCGGAGGACGCGCCCGGCCTGGGAGATCGTCTTGGAGCTCTCGCCGCCCTCGATCTCGAAGGTGGCCTCGCTCTTGGGCAGGAGCTGGGCATGGCGCTCGAGCGCGACCGAGTCCGCGACGCAGAAGGTGCGCGCCGGCAGCGCCGCGGGCAGAGCCTCGCGAGCGTCGTCGAGCAGCCCGACCGCCCCGTCGCCCACCATCGCCGGGTAGGAACCGCCCTCCGACTGCGCCCACGCCATCCGCACTCCGGGCTCGCTCTGCAGCGCGGCGAGCCAGGGGGCGGCCGCCTCGGCCGCGATCCTCGCCTCGGTCGGCAAGATCGCCCGTGCGGTCTTCTCGTAGGTCGGGCGCCGGGCCTCGTAGAGCCGCGAGAACTCCTCCCGGTCCTGGGCCAGGGGCCGTTCGGATCCCGAAGCGCGGTGCCACGCGACCTCCTCGTCGACGTCGCACCAGACCGGTAGGTGCTGGGTGAGCGCCCGCTGCACGGCGACCCTCTCCACCGCGCCTCCGCCCAGGGACACGACCGACGACGGCCCGCCGATCTGAGCCGCCAGCGCGTCAAGGACGGAGACGACCAGGCGCTCCTCTCGGCGCCGGAACTCCTGCTCGCCCTCGCGCTCGAAGAAGGAGGCGATCGGCTCGCCGAGCTCGCTCTCGAGGAGGTCGTCCGTGTCGATCACGCCGAGACCCAGGCGCTCGGCGGCGGCCTGAGCCGCCCCAGTCTTGCCTGCCCCCATGAAGCCGATGAAGACGAGTCCGTGTCCCATCAGACGCCGGCCGCTCCGCTGACCGCCCCCTGCCGCCTATCTACCGCCGCCATCCGATGCGCTCCTTGTACGCCGAGAGCGCGGCCAGCACGTCGTCGATGTGGTCCCCGCCGAACTTCTCGCGGTAGGCGGCCGCCACCACGAGCGCGACCATCGCCTCGGCGACCACGGCGGCCGCCGGAACCACGGTGGAGTCCGTCCGCTCCCGCATCGCCTGGGCGGGCTCCTTGGTCTCGGTGTCGACCGAGCGAAGCGGCTGCGTCATCGTCGAGATCGGCTTGATAGCCGCCTGCACGACCAGCGGCTCGCCGTTCGTCATCCCGCCCTCCAGGCCGCCGGCCCGGTTCGTCTCCCGGTACCAGCCGCGGTCCTCGGCGAAGAAGATCTCGTCGTGCGCCTCGGAGCCGGGCCTGCCCGCGACGTCCCAGGCCTCCCCGAGGGAGACGCCCTTGACGGACTGGATCGAGCAGACGGCCTGCGCGAGCCTGCCGTCGAGCTTCTCGCTCCAAGAGACGTGCGAGCCGATCCCGGGCACCAGGCCGAAGGCCCGCACCTCGAACTTGCCGCCGAGGGACTCGTTCTCCTTCCGCAGCCGATCGATCTCCTCGACCATCACCCGCGATGTCTCCGGATCGAGACAGCGGACGGGTGACTCGTCGACGTCGGCGAAATCCTCCGGACGCAGGTCATCCCCCTCGGGCGCCGTCACCGAGGCGATCTGGATGACGTGGCTGTGCACCTCGACGCCGACCGCGGCCAGGAAGCCCTTCGCGATCGACCCGGCCGCCACCCGCGCGGCGGTCTCGCGCGCGCTGGCGCGCTCCAGCACATTGCGTACGTCGGTGAAGCCGAACTTCTGCAGGCCCGCGAGATCGGCGTGGCCCGGCCGCGGCAGGTGCGACTCCTCGACCTCCGCATCGACAGGCCAGGGATTCATCCGCTCGTCCCAGTTCGGGTAGTCGCGGTTGGCGACCAGCACCGCGATCGGGCTGCCCAACGTGCGCCCGTGCCTGACCCCTGAGCGGATCTCGACAGTGTCGCTCTCGATCTTCATCCGCCCGCCGCGGCCGTGGCCGAGCTGGCGGCGGGCCATCTCGCGATCGAGCGCCCCCCGCTCGAGATCGAGCCCGGCCGGCATGCCCTCGACGATCGCGACCAGCCCGGGGCCGTGCGATTCGCCCGCTGTCGTGAATCTCAGAGTCACGCGGGGCAGCGTAGATGCAGGCGGTTCCCCGCCACGGTCCGGGGGTTGCGCGGCTAGACGGGCAGGGCCAGCGCGACCACGGCGCCGACGGCGAGGCAGGGCGCGAAGGCGATCGTCCGCCGGCGCGCGGCCCAGCCATGGCGGGCGATCAGGGCGAGGCCGACGATCGAGCCGGCGGCGAAGGCGACGATCATCGCCTCGAGCACGGCCGCCCCCAGGTAGACGCCGATCACGCCGGCGAGCTTCACGTCGCCCAGCCCCATGCCGTTCGGGCGGATCAACGCTGCCGCGAGCAGGAAGGCC
>DASXBA010000077.1:0-23071 GCA_036406475.1 Thermoleophilaceae bacterium
CTGGGAGCCGCGCACGACGTTCGACGAGCTCGTGCGGCTCATGGTCGACGCGGACCTCGAGCTGCTCGAGCGCGGCGTCCCCCAGAAGCAAGCGGGGTGAGCGAGCCCCCGGCCGAGGTCGACGTCGCCGTCGTCGGCGCCGGCATCCTCGGCCTGGCGGTGGCGCGCGAGCTGCTCGCTCGCCATCCGCGGCTGAGCGTGGCGGTGCTGGAGCGCGAGGGGCGGATCGCCGAGCACCAGACCGGCCACAACAGCGGCGTGATCCACGCAGGCATCTATTACGCGCCCGGCTCGCTCAAGGCCCGGCTGTGCGTGGAGGGGGCGGCTGAGCTCTACCGCTTCTGCGAGGAGCACGGCGTGCCGGTTGAGCGCTGTGGCAAGCTGATCGTCGCCCGGGACGAGTCGGAGCTGCCCGCGCTCGACGAGCTCGAGCGTCGCGGCAGCGCCAACCGCGTGCCCGGCCTGCGCCGTCTCGGCTCCGAGGAGCTGCGCGAGATCGAGCCGCACTGCCGAGGAATGGCGGCGCTCCACTCTCCTCATACGGGAGTGGTCGACTTCTCCGCGGTCGCGGAAGCGATGGCTCAGGAACTCGACGTCTTCACGAACTGCGGCATCGACGGGATGCGCGACGGGCTCCTGCTTCACCGCCATGGCGCCACACGAGCCCGCTTCACGGTGTTCTGCGCCGGCCTCTCCGCGGACCGCCTCGCCGTTCAGGCGGGTGCCCCGCCCGACCCGCGCATCGTTCCCTTTCGCGGCGCCTACCTGATGCTCAAGCCGGAGCGGCGCGAGCTGGTCCGGGGGCTGATCTACCCGGTGCCCGACGCGAGCCTGCCCTTCCTCGGCGTCCACCTCACTCGCCACATCGACGGGGAGGTGTCGCTAGGCCCGACCGCGCTGCTCTCGCGGCGCCGGCTCGGCTCGACGCTCGCCTGGCCCGGCTCCTGGCGGATGTTCCGCCGCTTCTGGCGCACCGGCGTGACCGAGCTCCGGCACGCGCTCAGCCCGAGGAGCCTGGCCCGGGCCGCCGCGGACTACGTCCCGGAGCTCGGGCCGGACGACTTCCGCCCCGGCTTCGCCGGCGTCCGCGCCCAGGCCCTGGGCCGCGACGGCAAGCTCGTCGACGACTTCGTCTTCTCCGAGACCGAGCGCGCCCTGCACGTCCGCAACGCGCCGTCGCCGGGCGGCACCTCCTCGCTCGCGATCGCGAGGCTGATCGCGGACCGGGCGGAGCCGGGCCTCGGCTCCTAGCCGGTCCAGATAAGCATCGAACGTCCCGCAGTGCCGGCTATAGGCGGTAGCGCGGGACGTTCACCGCGGGCCGGGCGCCCAGCGCCGCAGCGGCGGCCGCTTGCCCTCGGGGACCGTGTAGAGGGCGCGCCCGTCCTTCGTGAGCGCCGCCGACTCGCCCTGGCCCTCCACGAGCAGGTCGGCCCCGGCCGTGCAGGGGCTGCGATGGAAGACGTGCGCGAGCGTCTCGCCCCGGCGCCGCGACCAGACGAACAGCCGGTCGTAGGTCCGGACGACCACCGTGCGACCGTCCGCCGAGACGTCCGCGGCCGTCACCGGGAGCGCGTTGCCCAGCCGGATGCGCGCCACCCGCCGCATGGTCTCCCGGCCGGGCCGGGCCTCGTAGGCGCTGGCCTCCCCGCTGAGGCTCTTGGTGATCACCACGAGCGAGCCGTCGGTCGGGTCGACCAGCAGCGCCTCGGCGTCGTGCGCTCCGTCGGGATAGCGGAGGTCGAAGCGCTCGGGCTGGGCCCACCCGTCGAGCGAGCGCTCCGACACCTTGTAGACCGTGATCGACGGCCGCTGCGCCAGGTTGTCGCCGATGTCGCCGGCGTAGAGCGAGCCGCCCGCCGCCGCGATGTCCTCCCAGTCGACGTTGGTCGCGCCGATCAGGTGCAGCGTCCCGCGAAGGCGGCCGTCGAGGCCGATGGCGAACAGCTCCGGGAGCCCGCCCGAGTCGTTGTGCGACCAGAGGACGCCGTGGTGGGTGCGCGAGAGGACGAGGCCGGACAGCTCGGTCGCGGCGGCTGAGTCGACGTGGCCGACGACCCGGGCGTGGAGCCGGGTGCACAGCGCGGGGCCCTCGTGAACGTGCTTGCGGGCGGGCTGCGAAGACGAGCCGCCGCAGCCGGCCGCAAGGAGCGCCGCCGCTGCGAGTAGCGCCGGGAGGCGCGCTACAGGTCCTCCGCCACGCGCGGCGCCAGCCGGTTGAAGACCCCGAAGCCGACCGCCACCGCCGCCACCAGCACCGCGGCGGGGAGCACGAGCCACAGGTCCGACCCCGCGGCGGTCGCAGCCGACGGCGCCTCCGGCCCGAGCAGGTAGTGGCGCGAGTCGACGATGATCACCGCCAGCGGGTTGAGCAGCACCAGCTTCGTCAGCACGTGGCCCTGCCCGATCACGAACTGGATCGGGAAGAAGATCGGCGTGGCGTAGAAGAGGCCCTGGAGCACGACGTCCCAGATCGGGCGCACGTCGCGGAAGGGCACGTACAACGCCGAGACCAGCATCCCGACACCCGCCGCCAAGGCGACCAGGAGGAGCAGCGGGATCGGCAGGAGGAGCCACGTGAGGCGGGGGTCGACGCCCGAGGCGCCCACGAACACCGCCACGGCCACGAGGTTCAGCACGAGGCTAAATGAGCCGGAGAGCGCCACCGAGAGCGGCACGACCATGCGTGGGAAGGTCACCTTGCGCACGAGCTGCTCGCGGTCGACGACGCACTGCACGCAGTCGCTCGTGACCTCCCCGAAGTACGAGAAGAGCACGATGCCCACCAGCAGCACCAGCGGGTAGTGCTCCACCCGGTCGCCGATGCGCACGATCAGGCTGAAGACGAAGTAGAGGATTCCGAACAGCATCAACGGGCGCAGCAGCGACCAGACGTAGCCGAGCACGGACCCGAAGAAGCGCAGCTTCCAGTCGGTGTAGGCGAGCGTCAGGGTGAGGTGCCAGAAGCGGCTCCAGTCACCGGAGATGGCCCGCGGCCCGGCGACGCGGTATGCGGCGGCGGCGGAGGTGCTCATCCGGCGGCGGCGCGCTCCTCGGCGCGGACGATCTGGACGTCGTGCGGCAGATCGAGGATCCCCGCGACCGGCTTGCCGCCGCTCACCACGAACGTCGCGGCGTTGTCGCGGTGGTCGATCAGGCGGCGCTCCTGGTCGCGGTGGCGCACTTCGGGCGAGATGAAGTAGTTGCCGTCGGCCAGCACGCAGTCGAAGGCCACGGCGATCCTCGCTCGGTCGCCGCTGCCGAAGCTGCCGCTGCGCGAGTGGGTCCGGCCGGAGTTGATGCTGAGCACCACGCGCTGGCGCTCGTCGGTGAGGCTGAAGCCGAAAAGCGGGTCCTCAACAGCCGCGCGGAACTGCACCGTCATGCACATGCGGCAGGAGCGGCCCTGCGTGATCGTGTCCACGCGCTTGCCGTCCTCGTCCTCGATCCAGGCGTCGCTGATCGCCGCGGCCCCGTCGCCGGCGCCGGGGCCGACCGCCGCCACGGGCGTGCCGTAGATCGCGCGGTTCACCTCGTCGTAGCGGCGGGCCACCATGTGCGGGTCGCCGATCGCGGCCACCCTCCCCGAGTCGAGCAGCATCGCCCGGTGGCAGTAGCGCTGGACGGCGTTCATGTCGTGGGTGACGAGCAGGATGGTCCGGCCCTCGTCGCGGGCCCGCACGAGCGCGTCGTGGCACTTGCGCTGGAAGGCGCCGTCGCCCACGGCGAGCACCTCGTCGATCAGCAGCAGGTCGGCGTCGACGTGGACCATGACCGCGAACGCCAGCCTCACCTGCATGCCGCTCGAGTAGTTCTTGAGCTTCAGGTCGACGAAGCGGCCGAGCTCGGCGAACTCGATGATGTCGTCGTACCGCTCGCGCGCCTGGGTCGGGCTGAGCCCGAGCATGATCGCGTTGATCAGGACGTTGTCGCGCGCCGTGAGGTCGGGGTTGAAGCCCACCCCCAGCTCGATGAACGGCGCCATGCGGCCGCGCAGCCAGATCTCGCCGCTGTCGGTCTGGTAGATGCCGGCGAGGCACTTCATGAGAGTGGTCTTGCCGCTGCCGTTGCGGCCCACGATCCCGAAGAACTCCCCGCTCTTGATGTCCACGGACACGTCCTGGAGCGCGCGCAGCTCCTCGATCTCCCGCTTGCGGAACGGGTGCAGCGCCCGCTCCTTGAGGGTGTGAACCTGCTCGTGAGGCAGGCGGAAGGTCTTGGACACGCCGTCTACGGCGACCGAGACGTCTGCCGGCGGCTCGCCCGTCATGCGGCCCACAGGGTAGTCGTCGGGAGGAGCGGAGCCCGATCGCTGATCGGGCGAGCACCGCACCACCGGTACCCTCAGCGAGGTCCGATGCAGGAGCCAGCGCAGCTCGCGGTCGGCGTGAACCTGGCCGGCTATCTCGACTCCGTGCTCGGCGTCGGGGAGGCCGGTCGCCAGGTCGCCCGCGCCCTCGAGGCCGCCGGGGTGCCGGTGGCTCGCTTCAGCCTGATCGAGAGCTCGGAGCCCTGGCCCGACCCGCCGCCGCATCCGCTCAACCTGGTCTGCGTCAACCCGGACGGCCTGGAGGGCGCCCACGACAAGCTCGGCGACGGCTTCTTCGAGGGCCGCTACACGGTCGGCCTCTGGTGGTGGGAGGTCGACGCCTTCCCCGAACGCTGGCGCCGCGCCTTCGACCTGATGGACGAGGTCTGGGTCGGCTCGCACCACGTGGCCGACGCGCTCTCGGCGGTCTCGCCCGTGCCGGTGGTGCGGATGCCGCTCCCGCTCTCGCTCGAGCCGGCCGGCGCGCCCGAGGCCGACCTGCCCGACGGCTTCAAGTACCTGTTCGCCTTCGACTACGGCGGCGTCTTCGAGCGCAAGAACCCGCTCGGCCTGCTCGAGGCGTTCGAGTCCGCGGGCGACGGGGCCGCGCTCGTGATCAAGTGCGTCGGGGCGGAGCAACACCCGGATCAACACGCGCGGCTGCTCGACGCAGCGGCCGGCCGCGACGACGTGACCGTGATCGACGGCAAGCTCTCCCCCGGCGGGATGGCCGCCCTGATGGAGGCGTGCGACTGCTACGCCTCGCTGCACCGCTCCGAGGGCTTCGGGTTGACGATCGCCGAGGCGATGCTGCGCCGGAAGCCGGTGGTGGCGACGAACTACGGCGGCCCGCGCGACTTCCTGAGCGCCGCCAACTCCTTCCCCGTCGACTTCCAGCTCGTCCCCATCGGCGAGGGCAACGACCCCTATCCGGCCGAGGGTCGCTGGGCCGACCCCGACCTGGGCCAGGCCGCCGCCTGGATGAAGTTCGTGCGCGAGCAGCCCGAAGAGGCCGGGCGGCGCGCGGAGCGGGGTAGGGCCGACCTGCTCGAGGCGCACGCGCCGGAGGCGGCCGGCGCGACGATGGCCCGGCGGCTCGCGATGGCGGCGCAGCTGCCCGTGAGCTCGACCAACGGCATGGCCACCGCCGAGCTGCTCAAGCGAATTCGCGGCGCTCCGCCCGAGCCGGCGCCCGACTCGCGCGGCATGCGCCTGCGCCGGCCGCTGCGGCGGGCGATGCTGCGGCTGATCAAGCCGCAGGCGGTGCACCAGCGCCACGTGGACGAGGAGATCGCCCGCGTGCTGGCCACGCTCGAGGAGCGGCTCGACGGGCTGGCCGCGAGCCAGGCCTCGCTCGGCGGCGAGCTGGCCGAGCTGCGGAAGCGGCTCGAGGAGAGGAGATGAGCGACGCGATCGGCGTGAACGTCGCGGGCTTCCTCCGCGGCGCGCTCGGCCTCGGCGAGGCGGCGCGGCTCTACGTGGCCGCGCTCCAGGAGGCGGGGATCCCCGTGAGCACCACGACGGTCGACGTGCCGCTGCCGGACACGAAGGGCGCCGTCCCCAAGGAGGCCGACTTCCAGGCTCCGTCGACGGGCGGCGAGCTGCCGTTCAACCTGATCTGCGTCAACGCCCCCGAGATGCCGAGCTTCTACGAGGACGTCGGCCCGCAGTTCTTCGAGGGCAAGCGCTCGATCGGCGTCTACGCCTGGGAGGTCGACCACGTGCCCGCTGCCTGGTCGTGGGCGTTCGACCTGGTCGACGAGATCTGGACCTACTCCAGCTACGTCGCCGACATCCTGCGCGGCGCCGCCCCCAACGCGCCGGTGGCGCGCGTGCCACTGCCGGTGCGCCCGCCGGCTCCCGCCGGCCCGCCGCCCGACCTCGGCCTGCCCGACAAGTTCACCTTCCTCTTCCTGTTCGACTTCTACTCGACCCTCCAGCGCAAGAACCCGCTGGGCCTGATCGAGGCCTTCAAGCGGGCGTTCCGGCCGGGGGAGGGGCCGCAGCTGCTCGTCAAGAGCTTCAACGGCGACTACAAGCCGGAGCGGCTCGAGCTGGTGCAGGCCGCGGCCGCCGAGCATCCCGATGTGCACGTGGTGGACCGCTACCTCTCGACCGAGGACCGCGACGCGCTCGTGGCCGGCTGCGACTGCTACGTCTCGCTGCACCGCTCGGAGGGCTTCGGCCTGACGCTGGCCGAAGCGCTGGCGCGCGGGAAGCCGGTGGTGGCCACTCGCTTCGGCGGCAACACCGACTTCATGACGGACGAGAACTCGTTCCTCGTCGACTACACGCTCGCGCGCGTCGGCAAGGACGGCGAGAACTACCCGCCCGACGGCCGCTGGGCCGACCCGGACCTCGACCACGCCGCCGAGCTGATGCGCAGCGTCTACGAGGGCCGGGACGCGGCGCGGGCCAGGGCGACCGCGGGCGGGCCGGCCCTGCTCGAGCGGCTTTCGCTCGATCGGGTCGGAGGCATCGCCAAGGCGCGGCTCGAGCGGCTCGCGGCCCGGGGCCCGGCGCGCCGGACGCCCCCGTCGCCTCCTCCGGTACACGCCTGGGACCCGATCCAGCGGGCCGAATGGAAGCTCGAGTTCGACCCGCTCCGCGACGCCCGCGAGGCCGGCGGCGCCAAGGGCGCGGCCCGCGCGGCGGCGCTCCAGGCGATGCGGCCCTACACCTACCACCAGGACGAGCTCAACCAGGCGCTGGTCGACGGCCTCAAGTACATCTCGGACCGGCTCCAGCGCTTCGAGCGCGAGGGCGGGCTCGACGCCGACGGCTGGGCCCGGCTGCGCCAGCTGATCGAGGCCGCGCGCACCCGGCCCGCGCCGGAGCACCCGCTGATCTCGGGCCGGGACGAGTACGACGAGCCGGTCCTCGCCTTCGATGCGGAGTCCGCCGAGGCCGCCCCGGCGGACGCCTACGCCGGCTTCGAGGACGTCTTCCGCGGGAGCGAGGAGCTCGTGCGCGGCAGGCAGCGCGGGTACGTCGAATCGTTCGAGGGAACGGGTTGGGTGCTCGACCTCGGCTGCGGGCGAGGCGAGTTCCTCGACCTGCTGAAGGAGGCCGGCATCCGCGGCGCCGGCGTGGACAGCGACGAGGGGATGGTGGCCCGTAGCCGGGCCAAGGGCCACGAGGTGGAGCAGGCAGACGCGCTCGAGCACCTGCGCGGGCTGGACGACCGCAGCGTGCCGGGCATGTTCGCCGCCCAGTTCGTGGAGCACTTGCCGCCCGACCCCCTGTTCGAGTTCCTGCGCGTGGCGGCGGTCAAGCTGGCGCCCGGCGGCACCGCGGTCTTCGAGACGGTCAACCCGCACGTGCCGAGCGCGATGAAGGCCTTCTGGGTCGACCCGACCCACCACCACCCGCTCTTCCCCGAGGTGCTGCTGGCGCTCTGCCGCTTCGCGGGCTTCGGCGCCGGCCGCGTGGTCTTCCCGGACGCCGGCGGCAGCTTCACGAGCGACCTGTTCAGCTCGCCGGACTACGCGGTGGTACTACGCGGGCGGGCCGCCGAGAGCGGCCAGTAGCTCGTCGCGTACAGCGTCCGCGTCGCGGCGGGCGGCCTCCGAGCACTCGTGCGCGCGCTCCCGCGCCTCGGCGCCGAGGCACCAGTCGAACAGCTCGCCCAGGCGGTCGACCTCGTCCGGCAGGAGCAGCGCCGGCCAGTCGATAGCCCTCGCCTGCGCCGCGACCTTGGCGCCGCCGGCGATCGGGTCGACGGCAAGCGCCGGCACGCCCGACCGCAGCGCGAAGACGAGCCCGTGCAGGCGTGTGGTGACGAGCGCGTCCATCCGGGCGATCAGGGATTCGACCTCGGCCACGCTGCGCAGCCCCCCCGCATTGAGGTCGAGCTTCGTGTCGATCGAGACGCTCGCGCACTCGCGCTCGGCGAGCAGCTCCCCGATCGCCGCCTCGACCTCGGCGTGCCGGGCCCCGGCGTACTCGACCTGGTGGTGGACGAAGGCGACGCCGACGACCGGCACCCGCTCCTCGGAGCCCAGGAAGGCGAGGTCGGCCCTGCCATCGCGCTCGACCACGCTGCCGAAGCCGTCGCGGTCCCCGATCACGGACACGTTCACGGCGACGAGCGTCGACGCGGGGAAGCGCTCGAGGATCTGCGCCACCTCCATCGACGGCCCGATGGGCCCGCAGACGTGGATCACGTGCGAGTAGGCGGCGGGCGGGGCGGCGCGCCAGTCGATGCCGCCCTCGAGCGGCTCGCCGAGCGCGACGTCGTAGGTCCAGCCGGCCTCGTCGAGCCAGCGGCGCACCACCTCCAGCGCAGCCAGGTCGCCCGCGGTCGCCCCGCCGAAGGCCAGGCTGAACCAGCCGACGATGAGCGCGTTCGAGGAGCGCTGCCTCCGCAGGCGCATGTGCGGACACTACGTAGGATCGGCCGATGGAGCTAACGGTTTGCTGCATGACGGCCGATCCCGGCGCGCGTGTGGCGGCGCTCCTGCGGCAGCTGCGGCCGGTGGCCGACGAGATCGTGATTGCGGCGGACTCACGCGTGGGGGAGGCCGACCTCGCGGCGTATGCGTCGGTGGCCGACAAGCTCCTGCGAGTCGAGTACGAGCACAACGAGCGCCACCTCGGCTGGCTGCACGCGCAGTGCGAGGGCGACTGGATCCTGCGCATGGACGGCGACGAGCTCGCGAGCCCGGCGCTGATCGAGCAGCTGCCCGGCCTGCTCGCCCGCCGCGACGTCCACCAGTACCTGCTGCCGCGGCGCTGGCTGCACCCCGACGCCGAGCACTGGCTCGACGAGCTCCCCTGGTGGCCCGACTACCAGGTGCGGCTGGTGCGCAACGACGGCCTCCTGCGCTTCAGCGGCGAGCGGCATACGAGCGCCGTGCCCGCCCGTCCGGCGGTCTACCTGGAGGCGCCGCTGCTCCACCTCGACCTGCTCCTGTCCGGGCCGCGCGAGCGCAGGGCCAAGCTGCTCCGCTACGTGGCCCGGCGGCCGGGCCTCGAGGCGCCGGGTGGCGGCGAGCTCAACGAGCGCTTCTACCTGCCCGAGCGGCACGCGCGGCGCGAGCCCGCCGCGCTCGATCCGGCGGAGATGGCTGCCGTACGCGAGGTGCTGGACGCGGCCCCGCCCGGCGCCGCCGCGCCGGGGGAGCTGCCGGTCGTGACCACGGCCGAGATGGACCGCCGCTGGGCCGGACGGCCGCTTCCGGAGAGCGCCTACCGGGCGGCGATCTCGCCGCTCGAGAGCGACCTGCGGATGACGATCGCGGAGCGCCGCGGCCTCCACTTCCGCTTCGAGAACCTCGGCAGCGAGACCTGGCCCTGGGACGCCGACCTCGGCCCGACGATCCGCGCCTCCTACCGCTGGCGCAACCTCGCCGGCGGGCTCGTCACCGCGGACGGTCTCCGCAGCGCCTTCCCCGCCGACGTCCGCCCCGGCGAGAGCGCGGTCGTCCCGCTCGACGTGATCGCTCCGCAGCTGCCGGGCGGCTACATGCTCGAGGTGGACCTCGTGCACGAGTGGGTTCGCTGGTTCGACTGCGGGTTCGAGCCCGTGTACGTGCAGGTGGAGCCGCGGACCCGGAGCGCCCGCCTGCGCAGGCGCCTGCCGAGCATGCCGCGCCGCGACGGCGGAGCGGAGATACCGCGCACGATCCACCGCATCTGGCTCGGGGACGCGGAGATGCCCGAGGAGCACCGCCACTGGGGCGAGGGCTGGGCCGTGCACCACCCCGGCTGGGAGGTCAAGACCTGGGGGAACGAGGAGTACGAGCGGCTGGTGCCGGCCGCCGCCCGCGGCCGTGCCCGACAGTGGTCCGAGGCGTCGGACCTCCTCCGCTACGAGATCCTGGCCAGGGAGGGGGGCGTCTACGTCGACACCGACGTGGAGTGCCGGCGCCCGCTGGAGGAGCTGCTCGAGGGGATCACGGCGTTCGCCGCGTGGGAGGCGCCGCAGCGCGTGGGCACGTCCGTGCTCGGCGCAGTGCCGCGCCATCCCGCCTTCGCGGAGGCGGCGCGCGAGGCGCGCGAGACGGTCGGCCTCGGCCCCGACTCCGCCTTCTCCACCGGCCCCGGCTTCCTGACCGTCGTGCTCGCCGACTACCCGGACGTGACGCTGTTCGACTCGTCGCTCTTCTACCCCTACGGCTGGGACGAGCCGCGCCCGCCCGACGACGCCTTCGACGGCGCCTACGCCGTCCACCACTGGGCCGGCGCTACAACCCGAAGCGCCTAGCCCAGGGGAGGAACGGCCTGGCGCTCCCGAGCCGGCCGCTCATGGAAGCCACCGGCTCGAGGTAGCCGAGCCTGTCGGGTTCGCCGTAGCCCAGCTCTCGCGCATCCTCCTGGCTTGTGCTGAGGAGCTGATCGCCCGTGATCGGGTGGAGCGAGGACCAGAGCGCCAGCCGCCCGTGGCCGCCCTGCGCGGAGAGGAAGCCGACCGGCCCTCCGTCCGGAGGCCCGCTGCCGTTGGGCGTTCGAGTCGCAAGCAGCGAGCGCTCCGCCGCGGCCCGGATGCGATCCGGGAGCGGGGCCAGGTCGCCCCAGCGCAGCGGAGCGAGGGTCCAGCGCAGCGGTTTGCGCGGTCCGGCCGGCGAGCTCCGCGGGTCGTAGCTGTCGGTCGACAGCTGTCCGTCGGCGCTCAGCCAGACGGGGATGTCCCCTTCCTCCAGCAGGGAGCCGAGCTCGCCCGCCCGCTCGGCGCCCGCCACCGCGGGCACCGACCCCGCGGCGTAGACGTGCCGTCCCTCGCGGCGATCCACGAGGCGCACCAGCCCGACGAGGCCGGGCGCCTGCGCCGGCGGCTGCCAGTCCGGCGGCAGCGGCCCGACGCTCCAGGCGGGCTCGGGCGGCGCCGGCGAGTAGTCGAGGCCGTAGCGGTAGCCGCGGCCGTGGCGGACGGTCGCCACCGCGAGGTTGGAGTAGTGGCGCACGTGCGCGCTCGCGGACGCGGACCAGGCGGGGTCGGCGCTCTCCCGCCGGCCGAGCAGCCGGTCGCGCGCGGCCCGCGCCCGCTCGGCCGGCGAGGGGTGGGCCATCCTGCGCACCGAGTGCTCGATCGCGGATCGAAGCCGGCGGTCGGCAGGGCTGTCGGAGAGGGCATGGGCGGCATGCATCCAGTAGGAGCGGATCGCGTAGTTGTCGATCCGCGCGGCGCGGACGAGGGCGAGATCGATCTCGTCGGGGAAGCTCGCGGCCAGGCCGAGCGCTCCCGCGGCCTGGAGGCAGATCATCGTGAACACGCACTTGCGGCAGCGGCCGCAATTGCCGGCGCCGCCCGACTCGTAACAGACCTTGAGGTGCGGCAGGAGCTCCGGATGCCGGGTCGCCAGCAGGCGCACCTTGCCCGTCCTGCCCTCTGCGGAGGAGTCGTGCTCGATCGTGAGCGACTCGGTGGAGAAGAGGGGATCGAGCAGCGGGTGCGACCCGGACGGGAAGAGCGCCGCGTAGCTCATGCTCGGCGGCACCACCGCGCGGCCCACGCCGCCCGCCAGCGACAGGTTCATGAAAGCCAGGCCGGCGCCGAAGAGGTCGTTGTAGTCGGGAAGCTGCGCCGCCGGATCGCGGAGGTTCGTCGAGACGACGGCGAGCGGCAGCCCGATGAGCGCGGCCAGCTCCTCGGTGAGCCGCCGCTCCTCGGCCCGCACCCGCTCGTCCTGAGCCGGCTCGAGCGTGTCGCAGTAGACGAGGCGCGTGAGCGGCGGCTCCCGCTCGCTCACCGCGCTCAGGATCGAGTCGACCCCGCGCGAGAACGAGCACGTCACCTCCGGGCCCGGGTCGCGGACCGGCGCCTCCGCCGCCGCGCGCACGCGCCGCCGCCGCGCGGCCGGGTCCCACGACGCATAGACCGCCTGGATCTCCTCGCTCCGCCGCAGCAGGAGCGGCGACACCTCGGCGTCCACGTGGAGGTCCTCGTCGCGGTACATCGCGAGCGGGAGGGCGATGGCGAGGAACGCCGAGGCGTCCCCCTCGGGCGCGGCGAGCTCCGCCGGCACCTCGATCCTCAGCCTGAACTCCCCTCCCACCCAGCGAAGCCGCGCCGAGCGCTCCACGCGATCGGCGGACGCTCGCTGCTCCAGGCGGTCGACGATCAAGAGAGGCGCCGGCCGAAGCGTGCCGCCCAGGGGATGTGCGGCCGGCCGCTGCCGAGGTTTCCGCTGACCGGAGCATCCGGCTCGAGGTAGCCCAACCTGACCGGCTCTCCGTAGCCGAGGTTCCCCGCGTCGCCCTCCTGCGTCGTGAGGAGCTGGTCGCCGGTCACGGGGTGCACCGCCGACCACAGCGGCAGGCGGCCGCCGCCGGCCTCTGCCGCGAGGTACCCCACGGGCTCGCCGCGCGCCGGTACGGCGCCGTTGGGCGAGGCGAGGACGGCGGGCGCGCGCAGCAGCGCGGCGCGGAGCAGGTCCGGAAGCGGAGCGTCGCCGCGCCAGCGCAGCGGCGCAAGGCTCCAGCGGAGCGCCTTGGCGGGACGCGGCCGCGCTGCGGCCGGCTCGTAGTGGTCGGTGAGCAGCCGGCCCTCGTCCGTCAGCCAGACGGGAACGTCGCCCGCGGCCCGGAGCGCGCCCAGCTCGCCCACCCGCTCGGCGCCCGCGATGGGCGGCAGCGACCCGGCGGCGTAGCGGTGCCGGCCGGCGGCGCGGTCGATCAGCCGCAGCAGGCCGATCCGGTCGGCGGCCGGCTCCGGCGGCGGCGACCAGTCGGGCGGAAGCGGCCCGGCGCTCCAGACCGGCTTCGGCTGCGGCGACGCGAACTCGAGCCCGAAGGGGTAGGGGCGCCCGTCGCGCATGAACGCCATCGCGGCGTTGCTGGTGCCGCGCAGGTGGCCGGAGAGCGCGTTGGACCAGGTCGGGTCCGGGGTCGACCTGCGCCCGCGCAGCCAGTCCCACGCTGCTCGCGCGCGCACGAGCGGCGACGGCCGGGCCGAGCGCCCCAGCGGAAAGCGATGCACCGCGTCCCGCACGGCCCGGTCGCGCGGGCTGTCCCCGAGCGCGGCCACGGCGCCGTTCCAGAAGGCCCGCTGGAGATAGTGCTCGAGCCGCAGCTCCCTGATCGCCTCTATGTCGATCTCGTCCGGGAAGCCCTCCGCGAGCTCGAGCGCTCCGGCGGCCTGGAGGCAGATCATGGTCCACATGCACTTGCGGCAGCGGCCGCAGTTGTCGGGCCTGTTCTCCACCTGGCATACCTTGAGGTGGCGCAGCAGGTCGGGCCGCTCCTCGGCAAGGAAGCGCACCTTGCCGGCGCGGGGCTCGGCCACAGAGTCGTGCTCGACGGTCAGCGCCTCGGTGGAGAAGAGCGGGTCGAGCAGCGGATGCGATCCCGCCGGCACCAGCAACGAGTAGGTCCCCCCCGGTGGGAGCACCGCCCTGCCGAGACCGCCGGAGAGCGACAGCCCCAGGGTTGCCAGGCCGGCTCCGTGGTAGTCCTGGTACTCGATTATCTGGGCGCCGGGGTCGCGGAAGTTCATCGACACCCACACGAGCGGCAGCCCGAGCAGCGACGCGCACTCGCCCGCGAGCCGTAGCTCCTCGGCGGTCACGCGCTCGTCGAGGATCGGCTCCATCGTGTCGCAGAAGACGAGGTGGGTCAGCTCGGGCTGCCGCTCGCGCGTTGCGGTGAACATCGAGTCGACCCCGCGCGAGAACATGCCGCCGACGCCGGCCTTCGGCTCGCGGGCCGGCGCCTCCGCCGCCACGCGCACCCGGCAGCGTCGGACGGCCGGGTCGAACGACGCGTACACGGCCTGTAGCTCCTCGAGCCCGCCGAGCATGAGCGGCGAGACCTCTCCGTCCAGGTAGAGGTCCTCGTGCCGGTAGAGCGCGAGCGGCAGGGTGCAGGCGAGCCAGGCCGACGCGTCGCCGGCGGGCGCCTCGAAGCCGGCCGGCACGGTGACCCTCAAACGGAACTCGCCGCCCACCCAGCGCAGCCGCGCCGAGCTCTCCACGCGCTCGCCCGTCTCCCGCTGCTCCAGCCGGTCGACGATCACGGCGTCATCCTGCCACCCGCTCATAGACGTCGAGGTGTCGGCCGGCTATCAGCTCCCAGTCGTGGTCCTCCGCGCGGCGGCGGGCGGCCTCGCCGAGGGCGCGGCGGCGGGCGGGATCGCGCGCCAGCGCCAGCACGCGGTCGGCCATCGCCTCGGCGTCGCCCGGCGGGACGAGCTCGGCGGCGCCGTCGAGGTAGTCGCCGACCCCGCCCACCGCGGTGGTCACGATCGGCAGGCCGCAGGCGGCGGCCTCGAGCAGCGCGCAGTTGGCGCTGGCGTCGAGAAGCGGCAGGACGAGCATGCCCGCGCGCCGGTAGCTCGCAAGCAGCTTCTCGTCGGACACGCCCGCCGCCACCGCCAGCCCGGGGACCGCCTCGATCCGCTCGCGGGCATGGGCCGGGACCACAGCCTCGAAACGCAGCTCCGGCTCGTGCGCGCCGACCTCGCGGATCACGGCGGCGAGCACGTCGAGGTCACGCAGCCACCAGCCGACGAACAGGCACACGGCCGGGTCCGGCTCGCCAGGGGTGAAGTGGCCGCTCTCCACGCCGAGCGGGATGTGGAAGGCGCGCTCCTCGCCCACGTAGGCGGCAACGTGGTCGCGCAGCTCGCGGGACGAGGCGATCACCGCGTCGCAGCCCTGGAGCGGGCGCTTGTCGCGGACCACCTCCTCGAACTTGGCGGGCGGCTGGTGGACGGTGGCCACCAGGCGGCCCCGGCCCCGCCGGCGCGCGACCGGCGAGTAGCGCAGCGTGTCCGGCGCGTAGAGCGCGTGACAGATCGATGAGCCTCCGCTCAGGAGCGACCGCGCCATCCCGAGCTCCACCGCAAGCGAGCGCTCGTCGTACCAGGGCACGCCGGCGCGGCCGACGAGCGCCCGGGTGATCGCGGGCGGCAGCGGTGCGCCGCGCTCGCCGTCGACCCATTGCACCGGCACGCGGCGCCGGAGCGCCGGGATCAGGCGCCAGTAGCCGGAGCGCGAACCGTGGTGCGCGATCCGCGCGTGTCCGACGGTGACCCGCACGGCGTTAGTTCCGGCTGAGGCGGCGACGGATCGGTATCGCGTACCAGAGGACCGCAAACGTGATGGCGACTCCGCCGCAGGTCAGCACCGTCGTCAGCGTGCTGAACAGGTAATCCGTTACGAGAAGGACGGCGCCGGTCATCGCCACCGCCAGGAAGCTGAGGCCGGCGATCGCCAGCCGGTTGGCGGTCGTGACGATGTACTCCTTGTCCTGGTAGCGGAACTCGATCCGGTGATGGACCGACGGCGCGATCAGGAACGCCGAGGCCGCAGCGGTGCACAGCAGAGTTACGAAGTAGATGCCACGCTGGAAGTCGGTGACGGTGCCGAAGCGCTGGTTGAAGGGCACCACGAGCAGGAATGCGAACAGCACCTGCACTCCCGGGAGCGCCACGCGCAGCTCGTTGAGCAGCTCGAGGAGGTTCCGGTCCGTCCGCTCCTCGGGGCTCTCCTCGCGGCCGGTATCCGGGTGTGTCTCCACACCGCCGCAGGCTATCGCCGCACTCGAACCCGGGCGATCGCCCGGCGGCACCCCCGCTTGGTCACGACGAGGCGGCGCCTTCCCGTGCGCCGGAGCCGCAAGCGCAGGCTCGCGCGCCCGCGCCGGTTGGTGCGAACGCGCCTGCCGGCGAAGTGGATCGTCGCCGCCCTAACGCAGGCGGCGCTCGACGACCGGACCCGCACGCGGAACCTCCTCCGCTGCCCGGCTCGCACCCGCCGCGGAGCCACGCGCACGTGCAGTCGCGGTTCCTGGCGCGTGCAGGGCGTGGTGCTCCGCGCGCTGTAGGCGTGCCCATCCTTGGTCCGGAACCTGAGCCGGCCGACCCAGCGCCCGTCCGGCGGGCAGCTCGCCGGCGTCCGGATGAACGGCTTCGCCCCGGTGTCGTAGGCGAGATGGACCTCGCGCACCGACGACTCCCCGTCGGGCGGTCCGCCGGGCGTGACCGGGGGGTGAGCGGTGAGCGTGCTGGGACCGGTGAGCGTCGTCCGGTCGATCCCGAGCGTGGCGTTCGTCCCCGGCTGGGTGAAGAGCTCGATCACGCCGTTGCCGCTGTTGAAGAGGGTGGCGTCGCTGGGCACAGGGTCGAGAGGCGGGCCGAACCCGGTCATGACCGTCAGGCTCCCGCCGCCGACCCGGCTCGAGGCCGGGCACGCGTCGCGACCCTGGGCCTTCAGCTCCATGTCCGTGGCGTGGCAGGCCGGCAGCGCCGCCCCGTTGAAGCGTGTCCCTGCCGGAGCCTCGATCGTCACCTCGCGCAGCGGCGACGGCTTGGCCCGGGGGTCGGACGGGTCCTTGTAGAGGCTGTAGAAGCGCATGCCCGTGACCGAACCGGGCGTCCTGGAGACGAAACCGAGCTCGAAGTCGACGGCCGCCGTGGACTCGGCGTGGGCTTGGCCGCCCCCGGCGAGCGCGAGGGCGATGGCGATGATCCCGATCTGTCTTCCGTATCTCATACGGTATAAGGTACGGAGAGGATGACGGCTGGTCAAGCGACAACCGCAACGCGGCGCCGGCGCGGCGGTCTGTCGCGGCGGCAGATCGCCCGCGCCGCGCTGGAAATCGTCGACAGCGAGGGCCTCGACGGCCTGACGATGCAGCGCGTGGCGGAGGCCGTCGGCGCCGGCACGATGACCCTGTACGGCTACGTGCGCAGCAAGGACGAGCTGCTCGACGCGGTCGTCGACGCTGCCGTCGAGGACGCGGAACCGCCGACAGGAGAGGGCTCGTGGCGGGAGCGGCTGGGCGAGCTCGCACGGGTCGCCCACCACATGCTCACGAGGCATCCCGCCCTGGTGCAGGTGCGCATGGCGCAGCCGGTCCTGCGGCCGGAGTCGCTCCGGTTCGGCGAGGCCGCGATTGGAATCCTCGACGACGCGGGGTTCGAGAGCCGCGAGGCGGCCCAGGCGTTCCGGCTGCTGTTCACCTACGTGTTCGGCTTCGCGGGCCTGAGCCCCGAGCAGACGGCGGAGCGGGCGCGACGCGAGGCCGCCGCCGCGATAGCGATGCTGCCGCCGGAGCAGTACCCCAACCTCTCGAGGGCTGCAGCCGAGGCGAGCGCCGCGATGGCGGGCGAGGAGCAGTTCGAGTACGGGCTCGAGCGGATCCTGGACGGGCTCGAGGCGCAACTTCCCTAACGTTCGGGCAGATGAAGCAGCGCAAGCTCCGCGACCTCGAGGTGCCCGCCCTCGGCCTCGGCTGCATGGGGATGTCCGCGTTCTACGGCACGGCCGACGAGGGCGAGGCGATCGCCACCATCCAGCGCTCCCGCGAGCTCGGCTGCAACTTTCTCGACACGGCCGAGGCCTACGGCCCGCATACCAACGAGGAGCTCATCGGCAAGGCGATCGCCGGCAGCCGCGACGACTACATCCTCGCCACCAAGTTCGCCAGCCGAATCGTGGAGGAAAACGGCGAGTACAAGCGGATCATCGATGGCTCGCCGGCCAACGTGCGGCGCGCGATCGAGGGTTCCCTCGAGCGGCTCGGCACCGACCACGTGGACCTCTACTACCTCCACCGCGTCGACCCCGACACGCCGATCGAGGAGACCGTCGGCGCCATGGGGGAGCTCGTGAAGGAGGGCAAGGTGCGCCACCTGGGCCTGAGCGAGGCGGCTCCCGACACCCTGCGCCGCGGCAACGCCGAGCACCCGATCACCGCCCTCCAGACCGAATATTCATTGTGGACCCGCGACGTGGAGGCGGAGATCCTGCCCACCTGCCGCGAGCTTGGCGTCGGCTTCGTGGCCTACTCGCCGCTCGGGCGCGGCTTCCTGTCCGGCCGCTTCAAGTCACCCGACGAGCTCGACGAGGGCGACTTCCGCCGCAGCGGCCCGCGCTTCCAGGGCGAGTCGCTCCAGGTGAACCTGAAGCTGGTGGCCAAGGTCGAGGAGCTGGCGAACGAGAAGGGCTGCACGCCCGGCCAGCTGGCGCTCGCCTGGGTGCTGGCGCAGGGCGAGGACGTCGTCCCGATCCCGGGCACCAAGCGCCGGGAGTACCTCGAGGAGAACCTGGGAGCGGTCGACGTCGAGCTGACGGACGACGATCTCGCCCGCATCGAGGCCGAGCTGCCCGAGGTCTCCGGCGACCGCTACGACGCCGGAGGAATGGCCACCGTCAACAACTAGAGAGCTTCCTCGACCGGCGTGTCGCCGCCGATGAGGTTGAACGTCCTGCCGATGCTCGCCGGCTCGTCCAGCACCGCGGCGAGCACGGCGGCCACGTCCTCGCGGCTTACCTCGCCCCGGCCCACTTCCTCGCCCAGGCTGACCCTGCCGGTGGCGGGATCGTTGGTCAGGCGCCCCGGGCGGACGATCGTGTAGTCGAGCCCGCTCTGCTCGAGCTCGGCGTCCGCCTTGCCCTTGGCGCGGAGGTAGGCGGCGAAGGTGTCGTCGCCCTCGGCGTTCGGGTCGGCGCCCATCGAGCTGACGATCACGTAGCGGCCGATGCCCCGCGCTCGGGCCCCCGCCATCAGCTTGGCCGCGCCTCCGTAGTCCATCGTCTCCTTGCGCTCGGGGCCGCTGCCGGGCCCGGCGCCGGCGGCGAAGACCACTGCGTCCGCGCCGCCGATCGCCTCGCCGATCTCACGGTTTCCCGCGCTTTCGAGGTCGAGGAGCACCGGCTCGCCCCCCGCCCCGCCCACATCGTCCGCGTGGGCGGGGTTGCGGATCAGCGAGATGACCTCGTCGCCGCGCTCGTTCAACAGCCTGGTCAGGCTGAGGGCGATCTGCCCGTGGCCTCCCGCGATGGCGACGCGCATGCCTACAAGCTACCCCTCCGTGCGCGCCCGGTACCGCTGCATGGTCAGCGGGATGGCCACCGCCAGCAGCGCCAGGCAGTAGAGCACGGAGCTCAGCACCGGATGGTGGAGCGGCCAGGGGCCGTCCGCGGGCAGCGCGGTGGGGTTCCCGAACAGCGTCCGGACGCCCGCAACCATCGCGCTGATCGGGTTCCACTCGGCCACCGCTCGCAGCCCATCGGGGAGGCCCCCGACCGGCACGAAGGCGTTGGCAACGAACGTCAGCGGGAAGATCACGACGAAGGCCACGCCCATCACGGCGTCGGGCGAGCGAACGATCACGCCGAGCAGGGTGCCGAGCCAGACGAAGACCAACGCGATCAGGGCAAGCAGCCCGAAGGCCGCGACCGCATGCGCGAAGTCCGTGTGGATCCGCCAGCCCACGACCAGTCCGCTGGTGACCATGATCACCATGGCGAGCCCCGCGGCCAGGCTCTCGGCCACGAGGTGGCCATAGAGGAACGCGGAGCGGGACATCGGCAGGGAGCGGAAGCGGTCGAGGATCCCCTCCTTGATGTCGGTGGCCATCGACATGGCCGGGCCGACCAGCCCGAAGGAGAGCGTCTGCACGAGGACCCCGCCGATCAGGTATTCGCGGTAGCCACCGCCGGTCACGTGGATCGCGCCGCCGAAGACGAACGAGAACAGCAATACGAACATCAGCGGCTGGAGCGTCACGTCGAGCAGCTTCTCCGGCATCAGGCGGATGTGCGCCAGCCTGCGGCGCGCGAGAACGAGGCTGTCTGAAGCGAGTGTGGTCATCACGCGGCCACCTCCAGGGCCGGTCCTTCGTCGTTGTCGGTGAGGGCGAGGAAGACGTCGTCGAGCGTGGGCTCGCGACGCTGCAGGTCGACCGCGTCGACGCCCGCGGCGTCGAGCGCGCGCACGACCTCGATCAGGCGCGTCCCAGGCCGCGTCGGCACGCTCACCTCGCGCGCCTCGGCGTCCAGCGACGGCGGCCCGTCGGCGAAGGGGTCGACGGCGCCGGCCGACCGCTCGAGGTCGGCGGCTTGGTCGACCTTGACCACGATCCGCTCGCCGCCGATCCGCGCCTTCAGCTCGGCGGGGGAGCCGGTGGCGGCGACATGCCCGCGGTCGAGCACCACGATGTCGTCGGCCAGCCGGTCGGCCTCCTCCAGATACTGGGTGGTGAGGACGAGCGTGGCGCCCGCATAGATCCGCTCGCCGAGGAACTCCCAGAGCTCGCTGCGGCCCTTGGGGTCGAGCCCGGTGGTGGGCTCGTCCAGGAACAGCACCGGCGGCCTGGCCACGAGGCTCGCGGCCAGGTCGAGCCGGCGGCGCATGCCGCCGGAGTAGGTGCGGACCAGGCGGTCGGCCGCCTGCGTGAGGTTCAGCCGCTCGAGCAGCTCGTCCGTCCGCTTCCGCACCTCCGCGCGCGGCAGGTGGTAGAGGCGGCCGATCATCTCGAGGTTGGCGCGGCCGCTCAGCAGCCCGTCCACGGTCGCCTCCTGCCCGGCAACGCCGATCTGCTCGCGCACGGCGGAGGGATCGGCCGTCACGTCGATCCCGGCGACGCTCGCCGAGCCGGTAGTGGGGCTGAGGAGCGTGGTGAAGATCTTGATGGCAGTCGTCTTGCCGGCGCCGTTGTGGCCGAGAAGGCCGAGAACCGACCCGGCGGGCACCTCGAGATCCACGTCTCGCAGCGCCCAGAGATCGTCGTAGCGCTTGCCGAGCCCGGTGGCGACTACTCCCCTGTGCTCTTTCATTTCGTACTCCGTACGTCGGGTTCGTACAACGTACGTACAGCGTAGCAGTACGCTGTACGAAATGTCAGCCGATCCCTCAGAGCCGATCTGGAACCGGCCCGAGCCGGGCGCCCGGGGGGCGAGTCTGTCCCGCGACAAGATCGCCGAGGCGGCTCTGAACATCGCCGACACGGAGGGCTTCGAGGCGGTGTCCATGCGCCGGCTGGCGTCGGATCTCGACGTGGGGACGATGACGCTGTACCACTACGTCCGCAGCAAGCGGGAGCTCCTCGGGCTGATGGAAGACGGGATCATGGGCGAGCTCCTGGTGCCGGACGACGAGCTGCCCGATGACTGGCGCGAGGCGCTCACGGAGCTGGCCGTTCGCACCTACGAGGTCTTTCGCCGGCACTCCTGGGCGCTCCAGGCCCTCCGCGGCAACGAGGAGAACGGACCCAACGGCATGCGCCACTTCGAGCAGTCGCTCGCCGTCACCTCCCGACTGGGGCTCGACGGGCGCGAGCAGCTCGAGCTGATCACGCTCGTCGACGACTACACGCTGGGCGTGGTCCAGCGCCAGGCGGACGCGGACGCCTTCGCGGACGCGGCCGAGACCTTCATCGAGCAGATCCCCGACGGGGTCCTCGAGTACTTCGACGCTCTGGTCGAGAGCGGGGAGTTCCCGAACATCGCGGGACTCGCGGGCAGCGACGATCCCCTCGACACGATCAGGCTGCTCGGGTCCGTCTTCTTCGACGAGAACCGCTTCCGGCGGGGCCTCGAGCGGCTCCTCGACGGGATCGAGGCCGACCTCAGCCGGCGGTCACGATCACGACGAGGAGCGCGATCCCCAAGAGCATCCCAAGGGCGGTCGCAACGGCAAGGAAGCGGTCGTCGGGCCGCGCGTACTCCCCGCGGCTGACGGCCCGCTCGACCTCCACGTGGCGCCGGAAGGCGTAGCCGGTGAACGCCAGGCCGAGGACCGCGAAGCCCACGCCGATCGCCTCGAACGGCCATTGCGAGCCGCCCGCGAGGTCGGGAGCGACCCGGCCGACGCCCAGCGCGACCGCGAAGGCGGCCAGGCCGGTTCGCCACCACGCCAGATAGGTGCGCTCGTTGGCGAGCCGGGTGCGCCTGGTTGCGTCCTCTACTCCCCGTTCCACGGCTCCACCGGATGCCCCGCCGCCAGCCAGGCCTGGAAGCCGCCGTCCAGGTCCGTGGCCCGGGCGATCCCGAGCTCCTGGAGCGTCGCCGCCGCCAGGCTCGACTGGTAGCCCTCGTCGCACATCACGATCACGCGAGCCTCCGGGTCCGCGAGCTCGGGGTCGCGGTGGTCGGAGCCCGGGTCGAGCCGCCACTCGAGCACATTCCGGGGGACGAAGTGCGCCTGCGGCACCACCCCGTCGGCGGCCCGCTGGCTGTCCGCGCGGATGTCGATCAGGAGCGCGCCGTCCCGCTCCACCGCCTCTCGGGCCTCGTCCGGTCCGACCCGCTCGAGCCGGGCCCGGGCAGCGGCGAGGAGATCGTCGACGCTCACCCGCTGCAAGCTAACGTCTCGCGGGATGGAGCTCCGTCCGCTCGGCCGCACGGGCGTCAAGGTCAGCCCGCTCTGCCTCGGGGCGATGATGTTCGGGGCGTGGGGCAATCCCGACCATGGAGAGTCGGTCGGGATCATCCATGCGGCGCTGGACGCGGGGATCAACTTCGTCGACACGGCCGACGTCTACTCGCGCGGCGAGTCGGAGGAGATCGTCGGCAAGGCCCTGGCCGGCCGCCGCGACGACGTGATCCTCGCCACCAAGGTGCACGGGACGATGGGCGACGACCCGAACGAGTTCGGCAACACGCGCCGCTGGATCATCCGCGAGGTCGAGAACAGCCTGCGCCGGCTCGGCACCGACTGGATCGACCTCTACCAGATCCACCGCCCCGAGCTCGACACCGACATCGACGAAACGCTCGGCGCCCTGACCGACCTCGTCCGTCAGGGCAAGGTCCGCTACATCGGCTCCTCCACGTTCCCCGCCAGCCAGATCGTCGAGGCCCAGTGGACGGCCGAGCGACGCGGCCGCGAGCGCTTCGTCTGCGAGCAGCCGCCCTACTCGATGCTCGTGCGCGGGATCGAGGCGGACGTGCTGCCGGCGGTGCGCCGCCACCGGATGGGGGCGATCGTCTGGAGCCCGCTCGGCGGCGGCTGGCTGTCGGGCAAGTGGCGCAAGGGCGCCGACGACCTCACCTCGCGGCGTTCGGCGATGATCCCGGCGCGCTACGACCTCTC
>DASXBA010000078.1:0-2096 GCA_036406475.1 Thermoleophilaceae bacterium
AACGGCCCCGAGGCTAGGGGGTAGTTCCAGGACCGTCCCGCCCAGACCTCCTCCTGGTCAGCCGGTGGTGGTCGGCGCGGTCGTCGTCTCGCCCTGGAAGCCGCACTTCTTGCCCTTCGTGTTCGGGGCCGGCTTCTTCGGGTGCTTCTTCGCCTTCTTGGCTGGACAGGGCTTGTCGCCGTGCGGAACGCCGCCCTTGTCGGCGGAGCTCATGACCGGGAACGCCGCGGCAATGCCGAGACAGGTCACGAATGCCGCCAGCTTGCGCGTCCTCAGCTTCACGTCGTGCTCACCTCCATTGGCTGTTTGGGTCTCCCCACCAGCAAAGCGACGGAGGCCGCAAAAGGGTTACGGCTGCGCTGGGGCTAGGCGCGCAATCCCTCGACGAGCTGGATCAGCGCCCGCTCGACCTCGTCGCGAGCCTTCCGGGTCTGCTCCGCGTGGGCGATCACGAAGGCCGCCTCGGAGAGGGCGGCGACGAGTAGGTGCGCCATCGGCTCGATGGGGATCGGCAGCAGCACCCCGGCATCGACGGCGCCCTGGAGAGCCGCCCGGGTCAGCCCGAGCCCGTGGCGGTTGTCGATCTCGCGCCACTCCTCCCAGCCGAGCACGGCGGGTGCGTCGGTGAGCGAGATCTGCTTCACCGCCGGCTCCTCGCACGCATCGAGGAAGGAGCGCATGCCGGCGATCATCAGCTCCCAGGGATCGTCGGTCGCCTCCATGCGGGCACCGATGCGCTTCATCAGGTCGCCTTCCACCCGCTCGAAGACGGCGCGGAAGAGATCGCGCTTGTCCTCGAAGTGGTGGTAGAGCGCGCCGCGGGTGACCTTGGCGCGGGCGACGATCTCTTCCGTCCCGACCTGCGCGTAGCCGCGCTTGGTGAACAGCTCGAGGGCTGCACGGATGAGCGCTTCACGGGTGGCGAGGGCCTCGGCCTCGCGGCGGCCGGCGTGTCGGGTGGCCGGTGTCGTTGACATACAGCCTGTAGGTTAAGGAACTCCGCTACCGTCGCCGCGGGATGCCCCCCGAGCGCTTCACCAGCCTGCTGGAGCGGGCCAGGCAGGGGAGCGAGGCAGCCTGGCGGGAGCTCTACGAGGGGCTCGCGCCGGTCGTGCTCGGCTACCTGCGCGCGAACAACGCACCGGACCCCGAGGACGTGCTCGGCGAGGTCTTCCTCCAGGTCGCGCGTGACATCCCCAGCTTCGAGGGCGAGGAGGCCGGATTTCGCTCCTGGGTCTTCACGATCGCGCATCACCGTCTGATCGACGCGCGCCGCCGCTCGGCCCGCCGCCCGGTCGAGCTCTCGGCCGAGCCGCCCGAACCCACCGGCCGAGCCGACGACGCGGCCGAGGAAGCGCTCGCCCGGATCGGCGTCGAGGAGGTCCACCGGGTGCTCGCGCTGCTCTCAGAGGATCAGCGCGCAGTCCTCCTCCTCCGCGTGCTCGGCGACATGAGTCTCGAGGACGTGGCCAAGGTGGTCGGCAAGCGGCCCGGCGCCGTCAAGGCCCTGCAGCGCCGGGGTCTGGCCGCGGCGAAGCGTGAGCTGGCTCGGCGCCGGGGTCGGGCGCGAAGCGGAGGAGGCGCCGATGAGCAGTAACCCCACCAACGGCAACGGCGCTTATCCAGATGAGATGAAGGAAGCGATCGTCTTCATGGATGCGCTGCGCGCCGCGGTGCCGGCGGAGCCGGATCCGCGAGTCGGGGCGGCTCTCGTTCCGCGCCTCGCCGCCACCGCCCGCGACTCGACGCTGGAGGCAGAGACCCGTGTGACGACGCGTATCTCGCGGGCCCCCGCCGCCCCGGCCAGGCCCCGACGCTCCCGGCCCGCTCTGCTGGCCAGGGTGGTCATCGCCGTCGCGCTGCTCGTGCTTGCCCTCGCGGGCCTCGCAGTCGCAGGGGTCAGGGTGCCAGCGCCTGTCCGGTCGGCTTTCGACTCGGTTGGGATCGAGCTGCCCAACCAGCCGAGCGGCGAGAGCGACCAGGGCGCCGGCGCGCCCGGCTCAGGGCGTTCTACCCAGGGCGGCAACGCCCAGGGCGCCGCTCCGGCAAACGACGGCGGCAACTCGGCGGCGGCCCACGAGCGCGCTCGGGCGCAG
>DASXBA010000079.1:0-8886 GCA_036406475.1 Thermoleophilaceae bacterium
CCTTCGCCGTACCGCCGTTCGCCTCGAACTCGACATCTGGCATTCGATCTACTCCTCCTGTTGCTCGCTAAGCCTCTCGGCGAGCGCCCACCCTACCGCCACGCCGACCATCATCCCCACGCGCGCCTCCTCGGCCAGCAGTGTGCGGACGGCCGTGACCCGCGCCTCGTCGTCGGGGTTGGTCGCGGCCTTCAGCACCTCGGCGTCGTGCGACTCTCCGAACCAGCCGCCCGCCCCGAGCGCCTCGGCGAGGATCCTCTGCAGCCGGGGCGCCGCGCGAGCGACCTGGAGCTCCGCTTCGCGGAAGGCTTCCGGCTCGGAGAGCTCCTCGATCGCGGCGTCGATCTGCTCGTCGCTGTAGCGGCCCTCGTTCACGGTTTTCTCCTCTCCCACATCTCGAGCCCGCCCACCTCGCGGTAGCCGAGCTTCTCGTAGACGGGGTAGCCGAGCTTGGTCGCGATCAGGGTCGAGGCCAGCTTGCCACTCTCGCGCTGCCTCTCGAGCCCGTGGGCGAGAACGCGCCCGGAGATGCCCCGGCCCCGGGCTTCCGGGAGCGTGGCGATGAAGGTGACTTCGGAGTCCTCCCCTCGATCCCAGAGCAGCGCGGTGCAGACGGTCTCGCCCTCGAGGCTCGCCAGGTAGACCTCGGTGTCGGGCATCGGCGCCATCGGGGGGAAGTCGCCGGGCGCGTAGCCGTAGGCCACCTCGTTGATCCACCGAACCGCCTCCATGTCCGTCTCGTGGCGGATCTGGAGCTCCGGATCGGTCTCGGGAACACGCAGGTCCGAGAGCTCGATGCCCATTGCGCGCGGCGTCGCGTCGAGGACGTGCCCCGCCGCCCCAAGGCCCGCCTTTGCCGTGTCATCGGTGGCGGGGATCCAGACCGTCCACGCATTGACGCCGGCGTCGTCGTACGCCTCAGCGAGGCGCGGCAGTAGGTCGACCAGATGATCGGAATCCTCGTAGAAGACCGAGTTGAAGAAGGAGCGGTTCGGCGAGGCCGGGATGACCGCGGCCTGCACGTCGTCCTCGGTGAGCAGCTCTCCGCCAACGGACTCCACCAGGAGCTCCCAGAGGGGCGGCTGGTTGGAGAGGACCAACTCGAACCAGCCCCGGTCGTCCGCCGGGACGCCGCTCACCGCTTGCGGGCCACGGTGACGCCGTCGGCGAAACCGAGCAGCGCCACGTCGACCCGATCGTCCTCCGCGAGGCGGTCGTTGAGCTCGGCTGTCACGCGAGCCGGCTCCGAGTCGCCCGGCTCGAGCACGGTCCCCTCCCGCAGGGTGTTGTCGACCAGGATCAGCCCGTTGGGGCGCAGCCGAGGCAGGGTCTCCTCGAAGTAGTCGATGTACTCGACCTTGTTCGCGTCGAGGAAGGCGAAGTCGAACTGCTCAGAGCGCTCCAGTTCTCTGAGGGTGTCGAGCGCCGGGCCGACGCGGATCTCAACCTTGCCCGCGAGCCCGGCCTTGGTCAGGTGCTCGCGGGCGCGCTCCGCGTAGCCCTCGTCCAGCTCGCAGCAGACGAGCTGGCCGTCCTCGGGCAGGCCGCGGGCGATCGCGAGAGCGCCGTAGCCGAGGAATGTCCCGACCTCGAGAGCCTCGCGAGCGCCGATCGCCCTGACCAGGATCGTCATGAAGGCGGCCTGGTCGCCCGCGATCTGCATGTCGGCCAGGTCGCCCATCTCGGCGGCCGCCTGCTCCACGTCGCCAATGACCCCATCGCGGAAGGAGCTGTGGTCGATCGTGTATTGGTGCAGCTCCGGGGTCAGCCTGATGAAGTTCTCGACCGTCACAGCTGCCTCTCAGCCGAGGTGTCGCTCGCGTCGAGTCAGGGCGGCGGCCAGCCCGCAGCCGGCGCCGACCAGGGCGCCGGCGAGGCCGGCGAAGACGTTTGCGTAGTCGTCGACCAGCGGCAGCAGGATGAGGACGGCGGCGGCCACCGCCGCGCCGATCAGCTCCACGTCCTCGTCCGGGCGGCCCCGAACCTCGGCCGCGCGGATCACCCCCCAGGTGCAGAGGAGGCCGAGGGCGATTCCGTTGCCGCCGGCGGCGAGGAGCACGTCGTTGTCGCTGGCGAAGGCGGTCTCGATCCCGTCGGCCGCCAGCATTCCCAGGCCGCCGCAGGCGAGGATCAGGACGACCGTCGGGATCGTGCCGAGCCGCTGCTCGACCGCGGTCCCGAAGATCGCGATCGCGACCGAGACGACGAAGAGGTAGCCGATGTCCGGGTAGATGAACGGTGCCGCCAGGTAGCGCCACCAATCGCCCTGGACCGGACCGACGATCGCGCCGAGGTCGTAGGCGTCGAGCGCCGGGCTGGCGACGCGAACCAGAAGGAGCAGAGCCGAGGCCAGGATCGCCGCGATCACGGCGTAGGGGCGCTCGGTTAGGCGCTCCATCCGCTGAGCCCGGGAGAGCCGGCGGCGGGCCCGGCGGGACTCGCGCGGGGTGAGCTCGTCGCCGCGGAGCTCGAGCTTCGGCGCCCGTTTGCGGAGCCGCGTCCCGCAGTAGGGGCACTCGGTCACGTAGGGGCTGACCTCCTCCCCGCAGGTCCTGCAGACGACGCTCAGCTCAGGTGAGCTCACTCCGCGAGGATAGTGCGAGGGCGTGCCCGGTTTCTAGGCGCGGCCCGATTATGCGAGGGCACCTTCTAGGCGCGACCCGTTTGGTCTTGGTGCTCGGCCCATCGATTGAGCTCGTAGAGAATCCGGGCGAGCTCTCGGCCGCTGCCGCTGAGCCGGTATCGCCTGGCCACGTCTCGCTCCAGGACCCCGGCCTCCACCAGTTCGCCGAGCCGCGCGGAGAGGACCGAGGGGCTGATCCCAACGCGCTCCCGGAGGTCGGAGAAGGAGAGCGCGCTGCGGCGGAGCTCCCAGACGAGGCGCAGGGACCAGCGCCTGCCAAGCAGCTCAAGGACGCTCTCTAGCGCACGCTCGCCGGCCATTAGTTCGAATTCCGTATTTCACGCCGGAAAAAATCGGTAATACGGTACTAAAACCGTATTGGGGTGTCCAGAGGAGGTTCGACGGCGGCCTTTCTGAGGCATCGCAGTCCCTTTGTCTCAGCGAAAAATCAGTGATCCGGGTCGCTGGCGGTGACGATCTCCCGCATCAGGCTGCCGACATCGCCGTGGTCGGAGAGCCAGTTGAGCTGGCGGCGCGCTCCGGTGCCGTGTTCCACCAGGTCCGTGAGCAGCGCGAGCTCGTCCTCGCAGCCGAGCGCCCGGGCGTCCTCGCGGAGATCCTCGATCAGGCCGAGCGCCATCTCCTCCGCCGGCACCTCGAAGCCCTGATCGAAGTCGATCAACTCACCCTCGATCCCGATCAGGGCGGCCCGCACCTTGTTGTCGTCGATCAGCTCGTGGGGATAGTCAACGCTCGGCACCCCATCGTCACGCAGCTGGATCAGCCGGTGCGCGAGGGCAAGCGTAAAGGCGGCGAAGCCGATCGTGTGCTCGACGCGGGTCTGCTGGTCGAAGACGCGGATCTCGACGGTGCCGAGGTTGGGGTGCGGCCGCACGTCCCACCAGAGGTAGGTGTAGTCATCGATCGCTCCGCCCCGCATCATTTGCTCGACCCGCTCGGAATAGGTCTCCCAGCTTCCGTAGTAGGGCGGGATCCCGACCCGCGGGAAGGCTCGGAACACGGGCGTGCGCGAGGACATCATTCCGGTGGTCTTGCCCTGCCACAGCGGCGAGTTGGAGGACATGCCGAGAAGCAGGGGAAGAAAGCCACGCATCGTGTCGGCGACGTAGATCGCCTTCTCGGCGTCGTCGATGCCGACGTGGACGTGGGTGCCGAAGATCAGCTCCTGCTGGGCGATCCAGCGGAGCTCGGAGGCGAGCTCTTCGTAGCGAGGGTGCTCGACGATCAGCTGGTCCTCGTAGTGGGCCGAGGGATGGGTGCCGGCCGCGCCGATCGCGAGCCCGTTGCGGGCCGCAACCTCGCGCACGATGCGGCGCAGCTGCCGGAGCTGATCGGCGGCCTCGGTGATGTTCGCACAGGGGTATGTGGCCACCTCGAGCACGGACTGCATCAGCTCGGGCTTCACCAGTCCCGGCAGGTTCTCGGGGAGGTCGCCGAGGATCACCTCGATCGCCTGGGCGAGCTCGAGGCTCTCGGCGTCGCAGATCATCAGCTCCTCCTCGATGCCGAGGGTGAAGGGTGTGCCGCCGAACTTGTGGTCGAGCACGGTCGGGACCATGACAGCAGGCGGGGATGCCGTTTGCCGGTGGGCCGGCTGGGCCAGAATCGATCAGGTGGTCCTGGATGAGCTGCAACATCCGATCGTGCTCGCGCCGCTCGCGGGCGGGGCCTCGACGCCCGAGCTGACGGCGGCGGTGAGCGAGGCCGGCGGGCTGGGCTTCCTGGCCTCCGGCTACCTCTCGGCCGAGGCTCTCGAGGAGCGCCTGGCGCGGGTCCGCGAGCTCACGTACGCGCCCTTCGGCGTCAACCTGTTCGTGCCCGGCGATCCCGATGCCAGGACGGCCGGACTGGAGCAGTACCTGCGCCGGGTCGCGCCCGAGGCGAGCCGGTACGGCGTCGGACTCGGCGAGGCGCGGTACGACGACGACTCCTACCTCGAGAAGCTCGCGCTGATCGCGGCTCAGCCGCCGCCGGTTGCCTCATTCACCTTCGGCTGCCCGGAGCCGGAGCGGATCGAGGGGCTGAAGGGCGCGGGTCAGGAAGTGTGGGTGACCGTCACCAGCCCGCGCGAGGCGCGCATCGCCGCGCAGGCGGGCGCTGACGCGCTGGTTCTGCAGGGCTCGGAGGCCGGCGGGCACCGCGCCTCCTTCGTGGACTCTGACGACGAGCCACTCAGCACGCTGGTCCTGCTCCGGTTGGTGGGACGACGGATCCGCCTGCCGCTGATCGCGAGCGGGGGACTGACCGACGGGCCGGCGGTGGCCGCGGCTCTGGCCGCCGGGGCGTCGGCCGCGCAGCTCGGGACGGCCTTCCTCGCCGCCGACGAGGCGGGCACCGAGCCCGCCTACCGGAAGGCGCTCACCTCCAGCACGCCCACGGCCCTCACCCGCGCGTTCAGCGGCAGGCGGGCGCGCGGCATCGTCAACCGCTTCATGGCCGAGCACTCCGAGGATGCCCCGGCGGCCTATCCCCACGTCCATCACGCCACCTCGCCGCTGCGCGCCGCAGCACGGAAGCGAGGCGACCCCGACGGGTTCAACCTCTGGGCCGGCCAGGCGCACGAGCTGGCCCCGAGCGGTCCCGCGGCGGAGATTCTCCGGTCGATCAGCGGGGACGCGCGCCGGGCGCTCGAGTCGGCCGCGAACCGTGCGTTGTAGAGCCCGCGAGGGGCCCCGAATCGGGCATACTGAATCCGAGGCCAAAAAGGAGGAATCGAGAAGATGGAAGTCAAGTCGATCACCGAGCAGAAGTCGCTGCTCGCAACGCTCTCGCCCGGCAAGCGCGCGCGGCTGCGCCGTCTGCTCTTCGACTACGGCCCCGGCAACGGGACCCTGATGCTGCTCCCGATCGATCAGGGGATCGAACACGGACCGCGCGACTTCTTCCCGAACCCGGCCTCGAAGGATCCCGAGTACCAGTTCAGCCTCGCCGCAGAGGCGGGCTACTCGGCGATCGCCTGCCAGATCGGGCTTGCCACGCGCTACTACCCCGACTACGCCGGGCAGGTGCCGCTGATCCTGAAGGTGAACGCCAAGACCGACGTGCCGCCCTCGGATGAGGCGTTCTCGTCCACCAACGCCTCCGTCGAGGACGCCGTGCGGCTCGGGGCCGACGCCGTCGGCTACACGCTCTACGTCGGCTCGCCGCGCCAGGACGTCGATCTGCATCAGCTCAAGGGCGTGCGCGAGGACTGCGAGCGCTACGGCATGCCGCTGGTGATCTGGGCGTATCCGCGCGGCCGCGACATCGACAAGAAGGGCGGCCAGACCTCCTTCTACGCGATCGACTACGCCGCCCGCTTGGCCATGGAGATGGGCGCCGACATCGTCAAGCTCAACTTCCCCAAGTTCGACCCCGAGAAGGACAAGGACCAGCCCGCCCCCTACAACGAGATGGAGGTGGCGCCCGAGGAGGCGCTCCGCCAGATCGTCGAGTCGGCCGGCCGCTCGCTGGTCGTGCTCTCGGGCGGTTCGAAGACCGACGACGACACCGTCCTCATGCACACCCGCGTGATCATGGAGTCGGGCGGCTCGGGCGTGATCTTCGGCCGCAACGTCTGGCAGCGCGAGAAGTCAGAGGCGCTCGAGATCATCGGCCAGATCAAGGAGACGCTGCTCAGCCACGTGCGGCGGATTCCGTAGGGTCGGGCCGGAAACCGAACACCGGCAATGAAGGGGGCCTGGCCGGATGCTTCTGGCGCCAGTTGGCGCCTTTCTCACCCATGGGGTGAGTTTCGCGCCAATTGCCGGTTAGTTCCGGGCCCCGGAGCATCATCGAGGCATGGCAGCCCGCCGCGGCGCTTTGCGCGCCCCCCTCTTCATTGCCGCAGTTCTGGTTTTCGTGGTCGTCTCGCGCGGCTGCGGCAGCGACGGGAGTTCAGAGGAGCCGGCGGGCCCCGTCACCGTCCACGTCACCCACGTCGTCGACGGCGACACGATCGACGTTCGCATGCCGGACGGCGACGAGGAGTCGGTGCGCTACATCGGCATCGACACCCCGGAGACCGTCAAGCCCGACACGCCGGTCCAATGCGGCGGCCCCGAGGCGCACGAGGCGAACGAGCGGATAGTCGGCGGCCGGACCGTGACGCTCCACTTCGACGCGGAGCACCGCGACGTCTACGGACGCCTGCTCGCCTACGTCTACCTGCCCGGCGCCGGGCCGGCGGGGCACCCGCTGTTCGTCAACGCAGAGCTGGTCAGGCGCGGCCTGGCCCGCACCCTGACCATCCCGCCGAACGACTCTTTCGCCCGCCTCTTCGCGCGTCTGGCGGCCCGCGCGGGCGCGGCTGGCCGGGGTTTATGGGGCCACTGCCCCGTATAGTCACTGTGCTCCCGCCCGAGGTCCCTTGCTAGCCTGCACGGCCGCCCGGGGGCGTGATTGAGATGGCTCAGATGCGGATGCGACAGAGCATGGCTCAGATCGAGCTGGCGCTCGAGCAGGAGATGGCGCTCGAGCGGCGTCGGCGTGAGCAGCTGCGAAAGCGCGCGGTCAACCGATCGCGGGCCCGTCGCATCTCGCGCTACGAGTCACGCGGCCGGGTGCGGTTCAGCGTTCTCCTCGTCTGCCTGACGATCACGGTCGCGACCGTGGTCGTGGCGATGTTCGAGACGCTCGCCTGGCTGATGGGCTAGGAACGCTGCGAGAGCCGCTCGAGCGCGTCCTCGACGGCGGCGTTGGTCCCCTCGTCCGCCTCCTCGCGAGGTGCGCTGTTCTCGCTCTCGATCCGGTCGTAGACCTCGTTCCGGAAGATCGAGACATCGCGCGGCGCGGTGATGCCCAGGCGAACCTTCTCTCCCGCCACGGAGAGAACCTGGACCTCAACGCCGTCGCCGATCATGATGCTCTGGCCCGGCTTCCGTGTCAGCACCAGCATGGGTTCAGACGCCTCCTAAAAATTTTCCCTACCCCCGTCGGCAGACTCTTAGGCTACCCACTACTGAGTAGCGTAACCGTTAGAACCTCCCCCAGCAAGGCGCAGCTGGGAAATGCACGCTTTCGTCTAGAGTCCGCCGCCGAATGGCTCGACAGTCTCTGCGACCACAGCTCAACCAGATCCGCGCCTGGGTGCGCCAGGGGCGCACGGACGCCTGGATCGCCCACCAGCTGGGCGTCTCGGCCTCACAGCTTCGGGACTTCAGGCAGCGACACGGCCTGAGCGCCGAGGGCGAGGAGCCGGCCTCGGACGTCGACCTTCGCGACGAGATCGAGGCAGAGATCGAGGCCGAGCTGGGCGAGCCGGAGCCCGAGGAGGAAGAGGGAGCCACCGACGAGGGCGAGGGAGACGACGAGGGCGAGGGAGACGACGAGGGCGAGGAGCGCACCGGACGGCGGCGGCGTCGGCGGCGCCGCGGCCGCCGCGGCCGCGGCCGCCGCAAGCCACTCGAGGCCACCTTCGACCAGGGCGAGGAGGAGGGCTACGGCATCTGGCTCGATCCCTCCATCAAGGACGACCCGACCTACGCCGAGCACTGGGAGGGCAAGCGCGCGCTGCGGGTGACGATCGAGCCCGAGCGGATCGTCCTGGAGCGGGTCGAGGACTGACGACGAGCCCCTAGGGCTCGGCGATCACCCGGCCGCCCGAGTAGTCCTTCGCCCCACGGAGGTACTCGTGGAAGGCGCCGTCGACGATCGCCTGGCTGTCCAGGTCGACCGCGCTCATCGGGGCGGCCCGCCGGGCGGCCTCCAGGCACCAGTCGGTGCCCCGGGCGTAGAGATCCGCCAGCTCCTGCGCGGTGAAGGTCGGTCCGATCCGGCGGCGGAGCTCATCGCGGATCGCGTCCACGGCGCGCCTCGCCGTGCGCGCCGCGCGCGGATCGCTGGACAGCTCACGAAGCCGGCGCGCGCCCTCCTCCCACTGGAAGAGGGCGTTGTCGAGCGGGTAGGCCATCTCGTAATGGGTAGCAGGCGACCGCGGCGAGCTGTCGCTACTCGCCGGTCACGCTCGGGAGGGTCTTCGCAGGGTTCTTGCCGCCACCGCCACCGCTGGGCGCCGCGCAGGCGAGCGGGTCGAGGGGGCCGGTGATCCTCCAGACATCGACGAGATTCGCTCCGGCGACCCGCTCGACGTTGCCGGCCCGCGAGATCCAGTCGCGCTGGACCGGAGCGGCGTCCGCTGCAGGATCGTCCTGGTGGTAGGTGGGGGTCGTGACGAGGTAGTCGAAGTTCCCGTCGTTCAGCGCGGCGATGAACTCCGGGCAGGCGGCGATCTCGTTGAACGAGCCGCGCGGACCGTGCTGACC
>DASXBA010000080.1:0-34858 GCA_036406475.1 Thermoleophilaceae bacterium
CGTACTCGTGCCTCGCAAGCAGCCGGGCTAGCGCTCCCGGCGGCACCCCGGGGCCGACGTTTCCCGGGCTGGGTCGGAGGGGCCAGCGCACGGCCTCGGCTTCTCGAGACCCTGGTGTCTACGACAAAAAGTTTGCGTCACAGGCAAACGAGTTGCCTGTCAGACAACTTCTTTGTCGTATCCCGCAGTCTCTGCAGAGGCTGTTCTGCGGAAGCGTTTGCGACGCGTTTCCGCGGAAACGCTTCAGGTCGGCCCCTACCCAGCTGCCGTTGGCGACGTCCTGAAGTACGAAATCAGGCTCGATGGGTGCGGAGCGCTGTTCCCGCGGAAGCGTTTGCGACGCGTTTCCGCGGAAACGCGGGCCGGCCAATCGGGCTTAGAGCTTGCCGACCTGAAGGACCCAGATGACGGCCCGGTGGCTGCCGAAGCGGCCTCGGGACATCCCCAGCCCGATCCACGGCATGCCGCGGCTCAGGACGATCCTCCGATGGGGCGGCGAGGCGAGCCACTCGCGGACCGTGTGGCGCACGGCGGGCTTGCGGCCGGCGTGCATCGCGAGCGCTTCGCCCAGCCTGCTGAAGCGGTGGCTCGCCGACACGTTCGCCCGGTGGCCGAACTGGTCGGTGGCCATAAGCCAGTGGGCGAAGCGGCCGGACGAGCGCCGCAGCGAGGGCGAGAGGCGAAGCGGGCCCAGGCCGTGCCTCGCCCGCACCTGGTTGATCTTCTGGAGCATCAGCGGGCCGGCGTTGCTCTTCTTCGCCTCGGCGGGCGCCGGGAGCGCGACGACGATGCAGGCAAGCGCGCAGGCAGCAGCTATACGTGCTGGACGGATGGGATCCCCCTGGTAGTCGGCCTGCGGGGTTAGCTGACGGGCTCCCGAGCGCACCCGGGTCGCCTATGGCGGCTGGCGATTAGCCCCTAACTACTTGGTTCCCCCGCTCGCCCCGAGACTGGCCCGGAGCGATTCGGCGTATTGCGGCCGGTATGTCTAGCAGTTCTCGCGGACGGATGTACCCACTCGGAGCTCGTATCAATCAGCACTGTGCAGAAATTCTGCGACACGGCCGGCCTCGGCCTCGAGCGTCCGCGGCCGGACGCGCTCGAGACCGCGCTCGACGAGGGTGCGTCTGAGCTCCGGTTCGTCCGCCAGGCGGACCAGCGCGCGCACCGCCGCGCCGGGGTCGCCGGGCGGGATCAGGAGAGCGGCGTCGCCGACCGCGTCGGGCACGCCGCCCACCGCGGTGGCCACGACGGGGACGCCGGCGGCGAACGCCTCGAGCAGCACCTGCGGGACGCCCTCGGTCCAGGAGACGTGGAGGAATGCGTCCGCGGAGCGGTAGAGGTCCATGAGGCCGCCGTGTATCGGCAGGTAGCCGGGCAGCTCGACGCGGCCGTTCAGGCCGAGCTGTTCGATGCGGCGGCGCAGGTCGGGCTCGAGCGGCCCCTCGCCGCAGACGACCATGCGCCAACCGTCGCCGAGCTGATCCAGCACCTCGGGCAGCAGGAGCGGGTTCTTCTCGGTCTCGAGCCGGCCGACGCTGAGCACGCGCGGGTTGTCGCTCCACTCGCGCTCCGCCGCCTCGGCCGGCTCGGCGAGGTCCGCGTCGCGCACGAGCGACACCGAGATGGGCAGCAGGCGCCGCGCGCGGGAGTAGTTGCGGGCGAGCGCAGGGCCCACGACCACCGTGGGGCAGCGGCGGGCGAGGAGTCGGTATGCGCCTTCGAGCAGGTCGCCCGCCAGGTGCACGAGTCGCCGCCCGGGATGGCGGCTGCGCGTGTAGGCGTGGAAGTCCTGCCGAACGCCGAGGGCGACTCGCCTGCCGCGCAGGCGGGCCAGACCGGCGTACGCCAGGCAGAGCGGGTGAGGGCCGAGCAGCCAGACCATGTCGACCTCGCCGAGCACGCCCCAGAAGCGGCGCAGGGAGCCGATCATGCCCGGCAGCGAGCGGGGGTCGAGCAGGTGCGGGTAGCGGGGGAGGGCGGCGAACTCGATCTCGTCCGGGACGCGGTAGTGGGCGCGGGGAAGGTCCGGGTCGAGCTGGCCCAGCAAGATCAGCCGCTCGAGCCGGCGGGCGACCCCTGCCAGGAAGACGACGAGAGCCCGGTCGGTATATGTCCCGCCGTCCCTCCGCGTGTATCCGGTGTCGTGGTAGACCGCCAGCCGCAGCGGCAGGGGCGCGCTCATCGGCGCGTGAGTCCCGCGACGGCGCGCAGCGGCGGGCCGAAGCGGGCGGAGCCCGCCAGGAAGCCCAGCCCATAGGGCACGTGCATGCACAGGAACACGAGCGGCAGCGCTGCGGCGTCGGCGGGGCCGCCGCGCGGAAGCTCGCTCGCGCTCACGCCGAGGACGGCGAGCGCGTACGAGACGACTCCCACCCGCGCGAGCCGTCCCAGTCGGCCGGGCACCAGCGCGAGGGCCAGCGTGACCGCAAGCCCTGGCGCGAGCACGTGAGAGCGGCGCATGCTCTCGGGGTGCCGCCCCGCGGTCTTGGCGCGGTAGAACCCGTAGCGCCAGTACTGGCGAGCGAGCGCGCCCAGGCTGTCGCGCGGGATGTAGTCCGCGGCCATGTCCGGCAGGCAGACGATGCGGCCGCCGGCCGCACGGATACGGGCCGCCAGCTCGCTGTCCTGGTCGTTGTGCCAGTCCTCGTCCCAGCCGCCCTGCTCCTCGAGGGTGGAGCGGCGCCACATGCCCGTGAAGCCGCTGTCGACCTCGATCTCGTCCTCCGAGGCGTGGCGGAAGGCGGCTTCACCGGTTCCGAGCCGGCTGCCGAGCGCCAGCGTCACGCGGCGCGACCAGGTGCCCTCGCCGCGCGCGAGCTGAGGCCCGCTCACGTGCTCGGCGCCGCCGCGGCGGAGACGCTGCACTCCGTGCGCGATGTAGTCCGGCGGGTAGTGCGTGTGCGCGTCCATGCGAGCGATGAACTCCCCGCGCGCCGCGCGCAGCCCGATGTTCAGCGCGATCGGCGTGCTGCGCGCCGGGTTGTCGAGGATCCGTATCCGGGCGTCGTCCTGCGCGAGGGCGCGGAGCTTCTCGACCGTCGCGTCCTCCGAGCGGCCGTCGACGAAGAGGAACTCGATCTCGCCGTCGAAGCGCTGGGCCAGCATGGCCCGCGCCGCGGCCTCGATGTGGGCCTCCTCGTTCAGGACCGGCGTCAGGACGCTGACGTCCACGCCTCGCCCCAGTCAGCGTCCGACGACGGCTGTCTCTCCGTGCCCGGCGAGCTCGGCCTCGCCGAGGATGAAGTCCTTGGCCGGCAGCTGGTCCTCGCCCTCGCGCTCGAGCAGCGCGTGGATGGTCTCCACCATCACCATCAGGTCGAGGAGCGCCGAGCGGTGCTTGATGTAGTAGAGGTCGTGGCACATCTTCCAGGCCGTCCCGTAGCGGCTGCCGGCGTATCCACAGCGCACCTGCGCCCAGCCCGTAAGGCCCGGCTTGACGAGGGCGCGGCGCTCGTAATAGGGGACGAGGCCGGACAGCTCCTCCACCAGAGAGGGCGGCTCGGGACGCGGTCCGACCAGGCTCAAGGTGCCGATCAGCACCTGGAACAGCTGAGGCAGCTCGTTGAGGTGCGTCTTGCGGAGCACGCGGCCGACTCGCGTGATCAGCTCCTTCTCGGGCACGGTGCCGATCCGGTCGTCGGCGTCCGCGGTCAGGGTTCTGAACTTGACCATGTCGAACTCGCGGCCCTCCTCGCCGACCCGCCGCTGCCGGTAGAAGACGGGGCCGCCGTCCTCGAGCTTCACGGCGACCGCGCAGAGCAGCATCAGCGGCAGCGTCACCACCAGGAGGACGGCGGACACGACCAGGTCGAGCACCCGCTTCGACAGCGGGGACGAGGGTGAGTAGCGCGGATGCATGATGAACTGGAACCAGGCCGAGTTGATGGTCCCGATCGGGACGTGGCCGAGGATGTCCTCGTAGAGCGCCGTCGCCTCGATCATTCGGACCGGCAGGTCCAGGCAGTCGCGCGCCACCTGTTCGAAGACAGGTAGCCGCGGGTTCTGGGGGGCGACGACGAGCAGGTCGATCCGCTCGCGCTTGACCGCTGAGCGGACGTCGTCGAGGTAGCCGAGCCAGCGCATGCCGCGGCGGCTGCGGTCCGGCTCCTCGCCGATGTAGCCGATCACGCGGTAGCTGCGGATCCCCGTGTCCTCGAGCTCCGCCCTGAGCTTGTGGGCGAACTCCGGCGGGCCCACGACCGCCAGCCAGATCGGCCGGTCGGTCTCGAAGCGGCTTTCGAGCCAGCCGCCGAGCTGGGTGATCGCCGTCGTCGCGATGAGCGCCGCCACGGCGGTGTGCGGGGGAATGAGCGAGGCCCCGAAGGCGCTGGGCAGGAGGGCGGCCGCGATGCCGGCGGCCGGCACGGAGGCGTTGAACGCGTAGCGGGCGAGCGGCATCAGGTGCAGCGGCTGCGGCTGGGAGCGAAGAAGCGCGGCTACCAGGCCGGTGACCGCGAGCATGTAGGCGGCGCTCGAGCCCGAGTCGGTGCGCAGGTAGGTCACCGCGGAAGCCACGAGCGGGGGCGCGATCCCGTAGAGCACGCGGGCGTACAGGCGCTGGGCGGAGAGCGCGCTGAGCACCGGAGCCATCACCTCTTCCCTCCGCTTCCGCTCACGGAGGGTGCGCGCGGTCAACTCGATGCCGGCCAGGAGTGAAGCGACCGCCACCACGGCCAGCGTGGCCACCAGGATGTCCTCGATGATGCCTCCCCCGAACTGCGAGTCGGCGGCCAACGGCAGAGAAGGGTCAAGTGGAGGCATGGGGAATCCGAATAAGGGAGTTAGCGATGAACTCTCCTAGGCTGGAAATCGTTCCGCGTTATCTATCGGCAAGCGCAGTCCCTGGGTTGATCGGCCCAGCGGCCGCTGACCCGACTGTCATAGTAGGCGCATGACGCCCGCGGAGAGCGGCCTGCCCCAGGTGCCGGGGGGAGTCGATTGGCGCCGGCCGCGGGTCGAGACACCCGGCCTGCAACGCTATGTGCAGGTACTTCGCGAGCGCATCTGGGTCGTCGTGGCAACGGTCATCGTCACGACTCTCGCCGCCGCCGTCTACCTCGCCACCGCCGACAAGGTCTACAAGGCGGATGCCGACCTGCTCATCACACCCGTCTCCTCCGACGACCCGACGCTCACCGGGCTCCCCCTGCTGCGCGAGTCCTCCGACCCGACGAGAGACGTCGAGACGGCAGCCAAGCTCGTCACGACCCGGGACGTGGCCGCCCGCGTCAGCGCCCAGCTCCACTCAACGGAGAAGCCCTCCGACCTGCTGAAGAAGGTCAAATCCGAGCCCGTCGCCCAGAGCAACATCGTCTCGGTGACCGCCAGCGGGAGCACTCCCGCCGCCGCGCGCAACCTGGCCAACGCGTTCGCGGACGGCGTGGTCGCCGAGCGGAGCGCAGAGCTGCGGCGAGCGATCGACCAGCGAGTGCCGAGCCTGCGCGAGCGTGCTTCGCGCGGCGAGCCCGCAGGCACCACCGACTCGCCCGCGGACGAGCTCTCGCGGCTCACGAGCCTGCGACAGTCAGGCGACCCCACGGTGGGTGTCGAGACGCGGGCCGAGACACCGAGCTCGCCGTCCGAGCCGCGCCCGCGCCTGACGCTCGCGGCGGGCGTGCTCGCCGGGCTCATCCTCGGTGTGGTGGGCGCCTTCGCGATGCACGTGCTCGACCCGAGGCTGCGTCGCGAGGAGCAGCTGCGGGAGCTCTACAGCCTTCCGGTGCTTGCCCGCATCCCGCGCGAGCGCAGGGCTCCCACCAAGACCACGGGCCGCAGGCGGCTCCTCATCGGCCCGAGGCGATCGAGACGCCGGGCGCTCTCGCCCGGCCAGCTCTCGCCTCTCACGCTCGAGGCGTTCAGAACGCTCCGAACGATGCTGGCGGCCGCGCGGCGCGGACGCGGCTCCGAGGGGCGCTCGGTGCTCGTCACCGGCCCGTCGCCCTCCGAGGGCAAGACGACCACTGCAATCAACCTCGCCGCCTCCTTCGCCCTGGCGGGCCATCGCGTGATCCTCATCGAGGCGGACTTCCGCCGGCCGACGGTCGGTGAGGCGCTCGGTGTGCGGCCGCAGGTCGGCATAGGCAAGGTGCTGCTCGGCAACGTGCCGGTCGAGGAGGCCCTCGTTCCCGTCAGGCCGTTCGGGGACAACCTGCGCACGCTCCTCGTCGATCGCGCCGACGACTGGCTGGCCGAGGTGCTGTCGCTGCCGGCGGCCAGCGCCCTCCTGGACGAAGCCGAGCGGCTGGCCGACTACGTCGTGATCGACTCCCCGCCGCTGACCGAGGTCATCGACGCGCTCCCGCTCGCGCAGCAGGTCGACGACGTCGTCCTGGTCGTGCGGCTCGGCTCGAGCAACATCTCCCAGCTCACAAGGCTGGGCGACCTGCTCGAGCAGCACCGGATCACCCCGAGCGGCTTCGTGGTGGTCGGCGTCGGCAGCTCGGAGGAGAGCAGCTACTACATCTCGGCGCGGCGCGAGCGCGCCGCGCAGGACTGGGTGCCGCCCGCCGACGAGGAGCCGGAGCGCGTGGCCTCCGCCGAGCGTGGCTAGGCCCGTCCGCTAACCCTCTACCTGACTATGACCGCTCGGGCGGAGCTCCCGGTCAAACTCGTCGCGCCGACCGTCCTGGGCCTGGCGTTGCTGCTCGGCATCCTCGCGGGGATCAGCCCCGGGATCGCGATCATCGCGGCTCTCGCGATCGCGTTCGTGATGCTCGCGATGGTCGACCTCACGGCGGGCGTCTGCCTGTTCGCGTTTCTCAGCTTCCTCGACACGCTGTTCCCGTCCGGCGGCCTCATCTCGGTGCCGAAGCTCCTCGGGTTGCTGCTCGTCATCTCGTGGCTGGCGCTCGTCACCACGGGATCCGGAGAACTGAGACATCGCATCTTCAGTCACCCGGGCTTCCTCGGGGTGCTCGCGCTCTTCATCGGCTGGATCGCGCTCAGCGCCGCCTGGGCCGAGCAGCCCGGTCCGGCCCTCGCCACCGTCGCGCGCTACATCCCGAACGCGATGCTGTTCCTGATCGTCTACTCCTCCATCCGCACCCGCGACCAGGTGCTCTTCCTGATTGGAGCGTTCGTCGCCGGAGCCCTGATCTCCGCCGCCTACGGCCTGGCGGCGCCGGCGAGCCCGGAGCCGGGCGCGCGCCTGAGCGGGGGCGTGGGGAACGCGAACGAGACCGCTGCGGCCCTCGTCGCTGGAACCGTGCTCGCCGCCGCCCTGGTGATGGTCCTGCGGCGGCAGCCGCTGCTCCGGCTCTGCGCGCTGCTGGCCGTGCCCTTCTGCGCCTTCGGACTGTTCCTGACGCTGTCCCGCGGCGGTCTCGTGGCGCTCGCCGCCGCGCTCGTCGCCACCGTCGTGGTCGCGGGCCGCTGGCGGGTGGGGATGATCGTCGTGGTGCTGCTGGCGGTGGGGGCGGTGGTCGTCTACTTCAGCTCGTTTGCGCCCGCCGCGGCGCGGGAGCGTGTCACCACGGTCCAGGGCGGCACGGGCCGCGAGGACATCTGGAAGGTCGGCTGGCGGATGGTCGAGGCTGAGCCGATACGGGGGATCGGCGCCGGCAACTTCCAGACGAGCTCGATCCACTACCTGCTCGCGCCCGGAGCGCTCGCCAGGTCCGACTTCATCGTCGAGACGCCCAAGGTCGCGCACAACATGTACCTGGAGCTTCTTGCCGAGAACGGTGTGATCGGGCTGGCGCTCTTCTTATCGATCCTGGTCTTCTCGCTCGGCTGCATCCTGTCCGCCGCGACGGAGTTCCGAGACCGCGGCGACGCGCAGCTCGAGATCATCTCGCGGGCCGTGTTCGTGGCCCTGGTCGGCCTGCTCGCGTCCGATTTCTTCGGCTCCCACCAGTTCAGCAAGCAGCTCTGGCTCCTGCTTGCCCTGGGTCCCGCCCTGCTCTCGATCTCCCGGACGCCCGCCTAGATGACCGATTCCACGGTCCCGCGCACGCGGATGACGCACGGATACCGTCGCTGGATCGGGGTCATCGGGCTCGCCGATACAGCCTTGTATCGGCTTCGCCCTGCTTTCCCCGCCCAGCTCGGTCCCGTGCGCCCCCGCGCACACGCGACCGTGAAATCAATCATCTAGCGCGTGGCCCCGGAACCGAAGCGGGACTCGCCCGGGCCGGACAGCATCACCCGCAACACCGGGTTCGGCCTGGCGGTCAAGCTGCTCGGCGCCGCGTTCACCGGCGTGCTGACCCTCTACCTGGTCCGCGCCCTCGGTCCCAAGGACTACGGCGTCTTCGCGCTGGCCGTGAGCGTCGGCGGGCTCGTGCTGATCCCGTCCGACCTCGGCATCTCCCAGGCGGCGGCTCGCTTCATCGCCGAGCAGCGACACGTGCCGCGCGCCGTGGCCGCGGTGATCGCCGATGCATTGAGGCTCAAGCTCCTCGTCAGCGGGCTGGTCGCGGTCGCCCTGATCGCGCTGGCGGAACCGATCGCCTCCGCCTACGGCACCTCGGCGCTCACCTGGCCGCTGCGACTGGTGGCGATCGCGGTCTTCGGGCAGAGCCTGATGCTGATGTACGGCGGTGCGCTCGAGGCGCTCGGCAAGGTCTCCGGCTACCTGCGGATCGTCTTCGCGGAGAGCGCCCTCGAGACCGTGGCCTCGATCGCCTTCGTGCTCCTGGGGGCCGGTGCCACCGGCGCGGCGCTGGGTCGCGCGGCGGCCTATGCGGCAGCCGCGGGCTTCGGCCTCGTCCTGCTGATGCGCACGGTGCGCCACCGCGTCCGGCTCCGCGAGCGCCGCGACGAGCGGCACACCAGGCGGATCCTGGCCTACGGCTCGGCGCTCGTGCTGGTCGACGGGGCGTTCACTCTCTTCAGCCGGATCGACTCGCTGCTGATCGGCGCCATCGTCAGCGTCCAGGCGGTGGCCCTCTTCGAAGCGCCGATGCGCTTCGTCAGCTTCCTCGGCTACCCGGGCGCCGCCGCGGCGAGTGGGGTGGCGCCGCGCGTGGTCGACGGGAGCGAGAAGCCTCGAAGCGACGCGCTCGAGCGCGCTCTCCGCTACCTGATCCTCGTGCAGGGGGTGGTGATCGCCCCGATGATCGTCTGGGCCGAGCCGCTGGTGCGGCTGGGGCTCGGAGACGGCTACGGCGGATCGGCCGGCGTCCTCAGGGCCGCCGCTCCATACGCGTTCCTGCTCGGCCTGTCGCCGGTCCTGGCAGGGAGCGTCAACTACCTGGGCGAGGCGCGCCGGCGCGTGCCGATCGCGATCGCGACCTTGCTGGTGAACCTGGTGATCGATCTGATCTTCCTGCCGAGAATCGGCATCGTCGCCGGCGCGATCGGCACCGACGTCGCCTACGCCCTCTACGTGTGGGCGCACTTCGCGATCTGCCGCCGCGTGATCGATCTGCCGCTGCGCCGCCTGGTCGTGGCGTTCACGTGGACGATGCTCGCGGCGGCCGCGATGGCGGCGGTGCTCCTCGCCTTCGGCGTGTCCGACGTGCCGATCCCGCTGCTCCCGGTGGGAGCCCTGCTCGGGACATTCGCCTACGGTGCGGTGCTCTTCGCCGGACGCGAGCTGACGACCGCCGAGCTGGGCAGCGCAAGCCGCAGCGTGCGCGCCGCCTTCGCGCGCTGAGCGCCCTCAGGGGGCTCCGGGCGAGCGGACGTAACCGACGTCGAAGCCGTCGACGTGGAAGGCGTCGTACCCGGCGGCGGCGAGACGGCGCGTCATCGAGGACATCGGGTCGATCGACGGGTCCTTGTGGAACTCCACGCAGAGGATCCGCACCTCGAGGTCGTCCGCGAGCATCGCGTCGAGCACGTCGTACTCCGCGCCCTCCACGTCCAGCTTGAGCAGGTCGATGCGCGTGTGGCCGTGCTCGTGCATCAGCGAGGACAGGGATCTGCAGGGCGCGCTCACTGCCGTGCCGTCGGCCGCCCGGGTGGTGGACCAGTTGTCGGCACCGGGGGAGAGCGGGGCGAACGTCCGGGTGGTGTCCGACGACCAGAGCCCGACGGGCAGGAAGTGGAAGCGCTCCGGGTCGGGAGCGACGGCCTCGACATGCTGCACTCCTGTCGGCGTCGGGTCGAAGGCGTAGACCTCGCAGCCGTAGCGCTCGATCAGCTCGAGGTCGAAGCTGATGTCTTCGCCGACCCCGCCGCAGTAGCAGACGGACTCGGAGTCGAGCAGGCCGTCCACGATCATCCGGCCCGCGGTCGGGCTGCCCAGCCACACGAGCTCCCCGCGGGGTTTCGCCCCCACCACTCGCCGGAACCGGTTCGAGCGCGAGAGCGGGAAGCGGTCGGCCAGGACCTCGACGGCCTTCCTCACGAGATGTCCTCGAACGCCCGCTCGTACATTGCGGTCAGCTTCTCAGACCAGGCGTCGACACCCATCTGGGCACGGACCCACGCCCGTCCGGCGTCGGCATCCGCGAGAGCGGCCTCCGGCGGACGGCCGAGCAGGGTCCGGACCTCCTCGGCGAGCAGCGTCGGGTCGAGCGTCGCGACGCGCAGGCCGCGCAGCTCCGCCGCGGGGAGGACCGCGTGGCCCGGTATGTCGGAGGCCACGATCGGGAGCCCGCTCGCCAGAGCCTCCAGCACGGCCAGAGGCATGCCCTCCGCGCGGCTCGGAGCGAGCAGCAGATCGGCCGCCGCATACAGGCGGTCGACGTGCGGCGTGCCGGGCAGAACGCGTATCGCCTCGGCGAGGCCCATCCGCTCCGCCAGCTCGAGCGTCTCGTCGCCCCCGCGGAGGCTCACGCCCACCACGTCGCCTCGCTCGCTCGTCAGGAGCTTGAGCGTTTCGAGGAAGTAGTCGCCGCCCTTGAGCTCCAGGTCGCGGCCGATGTGGAGCAGCACGGTCGCGTCGCCCGGCAGCTCGAGCTCCCTGCGCGCGGCCGCCCTGCGCTCGGGCGTGACGAGCGGATAGCGGTCGACGTCGACCGCGTTCGGGAAGAACACGAGCTTCTCTCGCGGCGCGCCGCGGCGCGCGAGCGCGTCCACCAGGTGCGGCGCGACGCAAAGGATCCTGCTCACGGGTCCGGAGAGCAGCGACAGCTTCACCCGATTCTGGAGGCGGTAGCGGAGCGCCTGGCTGAGCACGGTGTGGGCGTGCCAGACGACGCTCGTCCGCGGCCGGCGACGGCCCACCCAGGCCGAGGGAAGGTCGAACACGGTGAAGTGGGAATGGATGAGAACCGGGCCGCTGTCCGTCGCGGCCAGCTCCCCGAGCCAGTGGGCGAGCGCGCGCCGCGAGCCGGCGGGCGCGAACACCGGGTCGATGCCGTCGCGCTCGAGCTCGGGAAGCCAGTCGCGCTGCCGGGCGCGCGGGGGAAGGATCACCGTCGCGTCCCAGCCGCGCTCGTGGCAGGCACGGACGGAGGCGCGCAGCATCGGCAGGAAGGAGCCGGGGAAGGGGCTTCCGTAGTCGGTCGCCTGGATGACCCTCACGGGACCAGCTCGCGCAGGAGCGCGGCCCAGCGGTCCGCGACCGCGTCGGGCGAGTGGACCCGGCGCACGAACTCGCGCGCTCGCCCGCCCATCTCGTCGCGGCGCGGGCGGTCGGTCCACAGCTCGGAGGCTCCCTCGGCGAAGCGGTCCATCGATCCCTCCGCGCAGATGCCGATCCCGTTGTCCGCGATCTTCGCATCCGGATCGACGTTGAGGGAGAGCACCGGCACGGAGCGGGCCCAGGCCTCGAGGAAGATGTTGGGCATCCCCTCGATCCGCGAGGTGCTGACCACGGCAACGGCGCCGGCGATCTCCTCCAGCAGCCGCACCCGCGGCTGGCGCGGCAGGAGCTCGAGATTGGGCAGCTCGGCGGCGCGGCTACGGACCCGATCGACGAGGTCGGGCTGGCTCTCGATGGTCGTGGCCTCGACCATCCGGAAGCGAACCTCGGGCATCGCCGCGACCAGGTCCAGGTAGCGCTCCGGCAGCTTGTAGCCGACGACCCGGTCGGCCCAGAGGAAGTAGCCAGGGGGCTCCTTCGCGGGCTCGGCGACCTCCGCGAAGCTCGGGATCAGCGTCGGCTCCCGGCCGGGCAGGGCGGCCCTGGCGAGCGCCCGCTGCTGCTCGGTCTGCACCACGACGGGATCCGCGTAGCGGAGGCTTGCGCGGTAGATCCGCAGCGTCCTGTGGTTGCGGTCCTCGCGGGCGAAGTCCCAGTCGAGGTCGCTCGAGCTCGAGAAGACGAGCGACTTGTGCCGGAGCCGGCAGTAGGCGGCCGCGGCGCTCATGTGGCCGCCGCTTCCGCGCACGATGTAGGCGCGCGCCCGGGCCGCGTCGAAGCTGCGCCAGATCGCCCGAGCCTCGGCCAGCTCGCCGAGCCGGCGGCCGCGCTGCCACGGCTCCCGCTGCACCACCGTCGGGCCGGACGCGTCCATCGGCTCCGGGTCGTCGATCGGGAAGACGATGTGCGCGACGCTCAGCCCGCGAGCCGCCAGTCCCGCGGCGAGCAGGTGGGTCTGAAGCTCGGCGCCGCCGGTGTCGCCGCGACTGCGGCTGTACATCGTGGCCGCCCAGGGCGCGTAGATCGCTACGTCGTGCGTCGGCTCTCGGCGATCCACGCGATCGTCCGCTCGAGGCCCTCCTCGAAGCCGACCTTGGGCTCGTAGCCCAGCAGCTCACGGGCGAGCGAGATGTCGGCGAGGCTCTCCGCCACGTCGCCCGGACGGGGGTCGGAGTACTCGGCCTCGATGTGGCTGTCGAGCAATCCCCGCAGCATCGCCACGAGCTCGTTCAGGGTGTGGGAGCTCCCGACCGCGATGTTCATCGCCCTGCCCGCGGCGGCGGGTGCGTCGGCCGCGGCCAGGTTGGCCGCCACGACGTTCTCGACGTGCGTGAAGTCGCGCGACGTCTCGCCGTCGCCGAAGATCACGGGGCGCTCGTTCTCGAGCATCAGTCGGATGAACTTCGGAATCACGGCGGCGTAGCCCGAGAGCGGGTCCTGGTGCTCGCCGAAGACGTTGAAGTAGCGGAGCGCCACGGTCTCCACGTCATAGACGCGGTTGGCGACCATGCAGTACTGCTCGGCGGCGAGCTTCGAGACGGCGTAGGGCGCCAGCGGCGAGAGCGCCTGGGACTCCGTTCGGGGCATGCCCGGGGCGTCCCCGTAGACCGAGCTCGAGGAGGCGAAGATCACCCGGCGTACGCCCGCGTCCCGAGCCGCGAGGATCACGTTGAGCGTTCCCTCGACGTTGACGGCCGTCGAGGTGAGGGGATCCTGGATCGAGCGCGGCACCGACGGCAGCGCTCCCTGGTGGAACACGACCTCGGCGCCGGCCGCAGCCGTCGCCACCCGCTCATACGAGCGCAGGTCGCCCTCGACCACCTCCACACCCGCCCCCACCAGGTTCGATCGGTGCCCGGTGGAGAAGTTGTCGAGCACGCGCACGTCGTCCCCGCGCTCGAGCAGGCTGCGGACGATGGTCGAGCCGATGAATCCGGCGCCGCCGGTGACGAGGGCCTTCACCGGCGGCGACTGTAGCGGCTCATCCAGACTGCTCTGCGGCGTCGTGTTCGCGCAACGCGGCGACCAGCTCGCCAGCGCCCACCCAGCGCACGCCCGGCAGCTCGGCCAGCCGCAGCAGGTCCCTGCGGAGCAGCAGCCGGCCGAACCCGAGCACGTCGCGCTCCTGGCGGAGCTGCTGCATACGCAGGTCGAAAAGGCCGCCATGCAAGACCGGTGTCGGCGGGAGTCCGAAGGAGGCGAGCTCGGCCAGCGGCCGGTAGTCGAGCCCGCTGAGGCCCCGCAGCGCGCTGTCGATCGTCTCGTGCGGGTTGCCGTTGACGATGAGGGGGCCGAGCGCCGGGCGCTGCCAGGCGGGGAGGCCGCGAGCGGCCGCCGCGGCGTGCGTTCCCTCGCTGTAGCCCCAGGCGGGTGCGACGAACGTGTCCGGCCGGCGGCCGAGCGCCTGCTCCTGCCAGGTCAGCGACTCGTCGATCCTGCGCCCGGCCTCGGCCTCGTCGAGAGCGGCGAACTCGCGGAACTCGACCTGCCCGCGCTCGAGCTCGCCGGGGTCGAGGTGGAGCCAGCCATGGCAGACCGGCTCGAAGGCGCCGTCGCCTGCGCCGGCAGCGAGCGCCTCGACCGATCCGGGCCAGACCTCGTCGAGGGGGACCTGGCGGCCGTCCGCGAGCGCCCGCGAGCAGACGGCCACGTTCAGCCGCGCTCCCGCGGCGGCGTAGACGCGGCGCATCCGCTCGATCCGGCGCCGCTGCCGCCGGTCGGGCTTGGCGTGGCCCTCGACCTGATGCTGGGCGGTGCCGGGCACGTCGTCGAGGCGGACGCAGCCCAGCGGGGGGAGGAGCACGAGCGGCCGCCCGAGCTTCTCGGGCAGGAACTCCGCGAGCGCCCTCAGGCACCAGAAACCCCTGAGCTCGGTCCAGGCCGTCGCGGGGTCGGCGGCGAGCATCAGGGCCCGCTCGTCCCGCACCGCGTGGAGCCCCAGGGAGGACTTCACGACCGGCGTGCCGTCCTCGAAGAGCGCGAACTCGCCGCGGATCCGGCCGCCCCGGTCGAAGCGTGCCCTACCGGAGGCCGCTCGCCGGGCCGGTACCGGCCCCGACGCCGGTCCCGGCTCGGGCGCGAACAGGACCGTGCCCTCGAGCCGCCCGGCTTCCGTGAGAGCGGTCAGGTCGGCCTCCTCGGAGAGCGTGCCGAAGCCGACGGCCGAGCCGTCCGGGGCGCCGCCGACCGCGCCGAGGCGCCACAACCACGCGAGCGCCTCCGCCGCCGGGCGAGCGCCGGAGTCTGAGGCTGCGTAGAGGCGGCCGCCGGAGGTCACCGACGGCGACCGTAACAGTGCGATACTCGCGGCCAGTGGGCGGCCTCGGCGACTACTTCGACACGGTCGCCGCGCTCTGGCCCGACGTGCGTGTCGGGAACCATCGCTTCTACCTCGACTACCTCTTCCGGGACACCTCGCTCGAGGGGAAGCGGGTCCTCGACATCGGCGCGGGCGACGGCATCTATTCCCTCTACGCCGCCGGCGCGGGCGCCCGCCAGGTGGTGGCGCTCGAGCCGGAGGCCGCCGGATCGAGCGCGGACGTGACGAAGAAGTTCCGCGAGGCGGCGGAGCGGATGGGCGCCGACAACGTCGAGCTGAGCCACGAGACGTTCCAGGAGTACGACCCGGGCGAGGAGCGCTTCGACGTGGTCTGCCTGCTCGCGGCCGTGAACCACCTGGACGAGCCGGCCTGCATGGTCCTGCACCGCGACCCGGAGGCGCGTGAGACCTACAGGCGCCTTTTCGCCGAGCTGGCCGAGCTCACGGCTCCCGGCGGCCATCTCATCGTCAGCGACGCCAGCCGCAACAACCTGTTCGCCCGCCTGCCGGTCACCAACCCCGTGGCGCGCCACATCGAGTGGGAAAAACATCAGCCGCCCGAGCTCTGGGCCGACCTGCTCCGCGACGCGGGATTCGACAGCCCGCGGATCCGCTGGCACTCGTTCAACTCGCTGCGCGCACCCGGGCGGGCGCTGCTCGGAAACCGCTTCGCCTCCTGGTTTCTCGAGAGCGGCTTCTGCCTGACGATGGTCAGGGCCTGACGAGCACGCGCACGGCGCGCGAGCGGGCGCGCTTCGGCAGGACGGCGCGCAGCCGCACCGTCCGCGTCCTGCGGCCGCGGTGGACGCGGACGCGCGCGCTGAAGCGACCGTGCTTCACGCGCCTGCGGGCGACCGTGCGCCAGCCGTGGCGGCCGCGAACCTGGAGCCTGACGCGGCTTCCGCGCCGCAGGTGCCCGCCCGTGACCCGGCCGCGCACGCCCACCTTGGGGCCGTGTGAGCGGTGGGCGCGGAGGAGGATCCGCAGGGAGGCCGCGTACGCGCGCGGCCTGCCGGAGTGGCCGAGGCCGACGGCGCTCGCCACGTCGCCGACGAGGCGGGCGCAGGGGCTGTCAGGGCGGAAGTGCCAGTCGCCCCTGGCGCGGTCCACGTAGGGGTCGCTCGAGAGCACGATCTCGGAGCGGGAGCGGAAGCCGTCCTGCTCGCTCACGCCCGCGGGTCCGTCCGGACCGCGGGTGCGGAGGCAGTTGTCGCTGGCCACGTTGCCGTTCCCCGAAGGACCGCCCGACCAGGAGCTCTCGATGTTCCAGCGCGGCCCGGAGTAGGTGATGGCGTTGTTGCGGACGACGTTGTCGTCGGAGTGCTCGCCGTCGTCGCCCGCGAAGATCACGCCGCCGCGGTTGCCGTCGATCACGTTGTGCTCGATCAGGGTGCCGTCGGCGTCGGTGTAGAGGTGCACGCCCCAGCCGCCGGCGTTGCCCTCGAGCACGTTCCAGCGGATTACCGCCCGGCGCGTGTGGACCATGTAGAGCTGGTGGTCCCACTTCGAGTTGGACGGGCCGCAGTCGTGGATGTGGTTGCGCTCGATCGTGATGCCCCGCGGCGCGCCGGTGGACCCCGCCACAACGCAGATGCCGTGCCCGCCCTTGGTCACCTCATTGCCCGCGAAGACCGCGTTCGGGGCCTGGATCTTCACGCCGACGTCGTTGCCGTTGTGGACGGAGTCGAAGCGGAGCTGCTCGACGTGCGAGCCGGTGGCCCCGGGAGAGACCTCCAGGAAGGCGGTGATCGTGGCGCGCTCGCCGGGGTAGCTGCGCAGCGTGGAGTGGGGAGGATCGAGCCACACCTGGTCGCCGCCGTAGCTGCCCGCCCGCAGACAGCCGGTCTGGCCGGCCGACAGCGACGTGGTGAGCTTCTGGAGTGTCCGGTAGGGCGCCGCCGCGGTGCCGGCCGCGGAGTCGGAGCCGCTCGGCGAGGCCACCTTGTCGCAGGCGGCGGAGCCGGATGCGGGGCCGGCCACGGAGAGGCCGACGGCCGCCGCAATCGCGGCCGCCGTTGCGGCAGGAAGGAGTCGCCAGAGCGGTAGGGGACGCCTGCGCATTCCCTCTGGATCGGGCTCGCGGCAGGAGGCCGCGAAGCGGCAGTGCGCCCTCTAATACGTCTGTCCAGCGGGCTCAGCGCAGGCGCACCCGCTTGACCGCCGACCTTGGCAAACCCCGGACGACGGCGCGTACGCGGAGGCCGCGGAGGGAGGCACGGGAACGAAGCCGGAAGCGTGCGCCGAAGCGGCCGCTGCGGCTGCTGCGCGCGAGCGCCAGCGTGCGCCAGCCGCGGCTCGTGGCCACCTGGATGCGGACGCGGGCCGAGCCGGCAAGGCTGGAGCCGACCAACCGTCCAGCGATCCGCAGCCTCCGCTGGCCGGAGCGGCTCCGGCGCGAGGCCTTGATGAGGTCGAGGACCACGCTGGGGCCGGTGGTGGCACGCGTTGCGTGGCCGGGCGAGCTCGGCCGCCGTCGCTCGATCGTCCAGGTCCAGTCGTCCGGGGTCCGGTCGACGTTGCCCGCGGCGTCGATCGCCCGCACCTGGAAGCTGTGCTTGCCGGCGGCCAGGTGGGTGTATGCCTTCGGCGAGGCGCAGGAGCTCCAGGGGGCGCCGTCGAGCCTGCACTGGAAGCGGGAGCGAGCCTCCGAGGACCTGAACGCGAAGCCGGCCGAGGTCGAGGTGGTGGACGCGTGCGGCCCGTAGACGATCTTCGTCTCGGGCGGTGCGGTGTCGGTCGCCGGCGGCGGCGGCGAGGGCTCGTCGATCGTCCAGGTCCACTCGTCGGGAGTGGGGTCGGTGTTGCCGGCGGAGTCGGTGGCGCGTACGTAGAAGCTGTGCTCGCCGCTGGGGAGGCCGCTGTAGGCCTTGGGGGAGCTGCAGCTGCCCCAGGCCGCGCCGTCGAGCTTGCACTGGAAGCTCGAGCCGGACTCGGTGGAGGAGAGGCTGAAGCTGGCGCTGCTGGACGTAGTCGGCATGTGCGGGCCGGACCCGATGCTGGTGTCGGGCGGCGTGGTGTCGGCCGGCGGCGGGGTGGGATCGGGATCGGGATCAGGGTTGTCCGCGGCCAGCCTGGGACCCGGGACGGCGTCGGCGTAGGCGCCCATCAGGGCCCGCGCCGGGCTGCCCGGCTGGAGCCGGTAGTCGTGGGCGAGCCGGTCGCGGTAGAGGGGGTTTTGGCCGTGGATCAGGCCTGTCCGGGAGATCGAGCTGCCGCACGCGTCGTCGGAGCCCGAGGACTGGTAGAGGAGCGAGTCGCGCACCTGGTCTCCCGCGCCGGGGAGGTAGCAGCTGACCACCGAGCGGCCGGCGCCCCCGAAGGTCGAGAGGACGTTGTTGTGCACCTGGACGTCGTCGGAATGGCTCGAGCCCTCGCCGGCGAACGTGATCGCGCGTCCGTTCGAGCTGCTCGCCGGGCAGGCAGGCTGCGGGTAGCCGCAGCTGCTCGACTCGGCCAGGGCGCCGTTGCCGTCGAGGACGTTGTAGGAGAAGTCGACGCCGTCGCAGTTGGGGTAGAACTGGATGCCGTAGGCCGCGTTCCCGTAGATCCAGTTGCCCCGGATCGCGCCCTGCGTCATGGGCTTCGCGCAGTAGATGCCGTGGTCGAACTGGCCGTCGTCGCCGACGTCGTGGATCTTGTTGTTGGTGATCTCGAGGCCGGTGGTGGGGGTGTTGTTGAGGATCCCCTGGAAGTCCGTGTACTTCGTCGCCGGGCTGATGTCGAGGTGGTCGAGACGGCAGTAGTCGCAGGCCTGGACCTCGATGATCTTCACGTTCTGCGAGTTCTGGACGCCCTTGATGGAGAGGTCGCTCAGCTCGATCCCCGGCGCGTTGAGGTCGAGCGTGCCGCGGAGCGTGACGTCCTGGTAGCCGCCGGCCTCAGCCGGCGCGGGGTGCAGCTTCTGTCCGGTCTGGAAGCTGGTGAGGTTGCCGACCGTGTAGGTCCCGCCGGCGAGGCAGCCCTCGGCGTCCGGCCCCAACCGGTTGAGGAAGGAGCTGACGGACTCGCCGGAGTCGATCGTCTTGTCGCAGTTGACGGCCGCGCCGGCAGACGACGGCCCGGCCAGCGCCGCGACGGCGACGGCCAGGGCGAGCAGCAGGGCCTTGCGGAGCGGGGAGCGGAGCATGCGCTCCTGGACTCGGCGGGCACGCTCCGGTACCCCAAGACGGGTGACGAAGTCCGTCCAGGCGTCCATCCCGCCGTCCGGGCCGGGCCGGACGTTTGTCCAGAGGCGGCTCTAGCGGCGGTGCGGCCGCCTGGCCACGGAGCCCACGAGCTTCTGGCATGGGCTGCGCCGGCGGAAACGGAAGTCGCCGCGGGTGCGAGCCACGTAGGGGGAATTCCGCAGGACGGTGTTCCCGGTGGCCAGGAATCCGTCCTGCTCGGCGATTCCGGCCGGATGGCTTGGACCCTGCGTGTAGACGCAATTGCCATAGGCGCGGTTGCCGCTGCCGCTGGGCCCGCCACTCCAGGAGCCCTCGACGTTCCAGCGTGGGCTCGAGTAGGTGATCGCGTTGTTGCGCACGATGTTGCCGTCGGAGGTGTCGCCGCCGCCGTCGCCCGCGAAGATCACACCGCCCTCGTTCCGGTCCATTACGTTGTGCTCGATCAGCGTCCCGTCGGCGTTCGGGTAGAGATGGACGGCCCAGCCGCCCGGATTGTCCGTCAGTACGTTCCAGCGCACCTTCACGCCGCGCGTGTTGACCAGGTAGATCAAGTGGTCGAACTTGCCCGCGAGACCGCAGTGGCGGATGCGGTTGTGGTCGATCGACGCTCCCTGGACCGTCCTCTGCGAGCCGATCGCCACGCAGATCGTGCTGCTGCTGCCGGTGATGAGATTGTGGGCGACGCGGGCGTTGTCCGCCTGCACCTTCAGCGGGATCGTGAAGAGCGGGTCCTCGGTGGTCAGCCGCACGCCGATCAGCCGGGCCGCAGTCGCTGAAGGCATGATCCAGATCGTTCCGTGGACATTGGCCCGTGCACCCGGCGCCGCCCGCAGGGTGGTCCCGGGGCGCGTGATCCTGGCGACGCCGCGGTAGCTGTAGAGCCCGGTCAGGAGGCAGCCCGTCTTGCCGTTCCGGAGAGAGCGGAGCAAGCGGCGCACGGTCTTGTACGGCCGCTTGCGGCTCCCGCGGCGGCGACCGTGGTCGCGTCCGCGCGGGCCGGCGAAGCGATCGCACGACGACGAGATCTTTGTCCGGGCGCTGCCGCTGCGGGTCTCGCGCCCGGGGCCGGCCATCGAGCAGGCGCTGATCACGAGCAGCAGCGCGCTTCCGGCCACCACCGGGACGAGCAGCCGCTTCAGTGCACGCATACGCTCAACACCCGAGCCGTAGAGCGTAGATTGGGCCTGTGGGAGATGTGCTGGTTCTCTGCTATCACGCCCTGAGCGAGCGCTGGCCGGCCGACCTGGCGGTGACGCCGGACCGCTTCGAGGAGCAGCTCGAGGAGCTCGTGGGGCGCGGCTATCGCGGGGTGACGTTCAGCGAGGCGCTCGCCGACGGCGACGGGGGAGAGCGGCGTCTCGCCGTGACCTTCGACGACGCCTATCGCTCGGTGATCGAGCTCGGGCGGCCGGTCCTCGACCGCCTCGGGCTGCCGGGCACGGTGTTCGTGGCGGCCGACTTCCTCGGCAGCGCCGAGCCGATGGCCTGGCCGGGCATCGACCGCTGGCTGGCCGGTCCTCACGAGGGCGAGATGATGTGCATGGACCGCGAGCAGCTGCTCGAGCTTGCGGGGGCCGGTTGGGAGATCGGCTCGCACACGAGCTCGCACCCGCGCCTGCCGGCCCTTTCCGACGAGCTGCTCGCGGCGGAGCTCGCCGGCTCGCGTGCCCGGCTCGAAGACCAGCTCCAGCTGCCCTGCCCGTCGCTCGCCTATCCGTACGGAGACGTGGATCGGCGCGTGGCGCGCGCCGCCGGCGAGGCGGGCTACGAGACCGCCTGCACGCTTCGGGCGTGGGAGCTCCGCCGTGACCGTCTGCTCTGGCCGCGCGTGGGCGTCTACCAGGGGGACACGCTCGAGCGCTTCCGGCTCAAGGTTTCGCCGCTGGCGCGGCGGTTCAAGCTGTCGGCCCTACGGCATCCGATCGCGGCGCTCAGGCGCGCCTAGGCGCACGAACACGGGCACCGGTTTCCCGGCACCCGTGTCGAAAGCCTTGCCGGTAGCCGACTAGGCGCGCGTCGGCCGGTGCGTCAGGCGACGCAGACCGAAGCCAAGGCCCAGCAGCATTCCGCCGGCCCCGACGATCACGCTGAGGTCGGAACCCGTGAACGGAAGGCTGCCACCCGCGTTCCCGCTGGTGGTCGGGCTTGCACCGCCGCCGCCGTTGCCGCCGCCCGAGCCCTGCTCGAGGCCTGCGACGACGTCGTTCGAGCCTGCGTAGCCGCCCTCTTCGCTTCCCGACGCTGCAAACGCCGCCGAAGGCGCGAGCAGCGCTATTGCACCGGCAGTCGCAATGATCTTCTTGACCTTAGGCATGGAACCAGAGCACTCCTTTTTGTGACGCGATGACCCAGCCCATCCGTGGCTGGTCATTCCCGCTCGTCGAATTGGTAAACGGGGAACCCGCTTGGTTGCTTTGATAACACGGATACAGCCCTGCCGCAAGTCAGCAACGCGACCGGACTATAGAGAGAACGGAGGTCGCCCCCGCGAACTCGCGAAAAGGCTGCTATTCCGGTCCGATCCGCGCATCGATGTCGCTCCGGACCAGCCTTTCGAGCCGTTCGGGAGTGAACTTTTTCCCTCGCTCGACGGTGCTCAGGGCAGTTGTCGTGGGGCCGTCGCGCGGCGCCAGCCCATGTGCCCTCCGGATCAGGCGCAGCGCCTCCCGCTTTTGTCCCTCAAGTGAGGCAACTGCGCCCAATTCGAGGTATGGGAATGCCTGCCCGGGGTCACGGTCGATCGCCTTGCGCAGGTGCGCCTTGGCCTGAGGCTCGCGCATCGTGCGCAACTCGATCAGGGCGGCGGTCTCGTAGGCGAGGGTGGAGAGCGGGTTGAGCTTGGCCGCACGGTCGAGCCGGTCGACCGCCCGGGCGGGATCCTGGTCTGCGTGCTCCTGGGCCCAGGCGAGGTCGCGGGCGGCCAGCCACGGCAGTGCCATTCCCACCGCCGCCGCGAGCCCGGCCAGCACCAGCGCGGCGCCCGCCAGGCGTCCGCCGGGAAGCCGCTTTGCGGGCTCGGAACGGCCTGCTCCGAGCGCCGCCGCGATGCCCAGCGCCGCGAAGGCCGGCGCTCCGAGCCCGGCAAACTCCCAGAGCCAGTCGAGCGCCCCGTGGACCAGGAAGTAGGAGAAGAGCATGAGAGCGGCCGCACCGGCGGATGCGCCGAGCCCCGGCCGGCGCAGGCCCGGGAAGGCCGCGACGAGAGCTGCCCCGAGCGCGCCGAAGAAGAGGAGGCCCCCCACGAGGCCCGTCTCGGACAGCGCTCTGATCTCCGTGCTGTGCGGGTACTTGGGGCTCTGCGGGATCTTGCCGCGGAGGAGGTAGCTCCGCTCGTAGTTGTCGACCCCGACGCCCTTGAACGGGTGCCGCGTGAAGTCCTGCCAGGCGACCCGCCAGTAGTCGTACCTGTACGAGGACACGGCCAGTCCGAAGCGGCTGCCCTTGAACTCGGGCTCCGTGCCCGCCTTCTTGAACTCCTTCCACTTCTTCGAGGCGGCGCTCACGGGGTTGCCCTTGACCACGGCGTAACCGGCCACGCCGCCGAGACAGGCCAGAACGAAGAGCACGACGAAGGCGGCGCTGATGCGTCTGGCCGGTGTGGCGCCGAGCCGTACGCGGCGGTCCACGAGCGCGGCCGCGAAGCCGAGGACCGCCAGGGCGCCGCTCACGATCAGGATCGCCCGCGTGGCGTCTTCCAGCGGCTGCCCCGGTGGGCGCAGCGCATGCCAGTGCTCATAGACGTCGAGCAGCGGGCGGCGGATGACCAGGATCGCCCCCGCGAGGACCGCCATCGAGACGATCGTGCGCCCTCGTCCCGGGACGAGCACGACCGCGAGGATCACCATCAGCGGCAGCGTGAGGAACCAGCCCCTGCTCTCTCCGAGCACCGCAACCGACGCCAGCAGCCCCGCGCTGCCCAGGAAAAGCCCACGCAGCGGCGCGGCGACCTCACGCCGGCTGGACAGGATGAGGCACGGCCAGAAAGCCGAGAAGCAGAGCGCGACGTTGGCATTGACGTAGCCGGTCGGCTCGGCGAGCCGACCCTCATGGAAGTACTGGACCGACTGGGAGGCTCCACCCGCCTTCAGCAGCTCCACGAGCGCGACGCCTGCGATCGCAACGCCGTAGACCCCGAGCAACAACACGGCGACGTCGCTGCGCATGGGCCAGAGCGCGAAGAGCGCGAACACGATGGCGTAGATGACGGTGCGGTTGGCCCCGTCCCATGCCGTGCCCTTGTCGCCCGCCCAGGTGATCGACAGGTAGCTCCAGCCGGCGAACGCAACCAGCAGCGCCACGCTGATGAGCAGCGGGCGCGGCGGCTGCGGCAGCGGGAGCGCGATGAGGCCGACTGCCAGCAGACCGAGCAGGAAGAGCCCGCCGAGGAGGAAGGTGGTCGGATTGAAGCCGCCCTCGTCCCCCGCGAACCAGACGAAGACGCCGGTGGCCAGGAGCAGCAGGGGCAGCGCCGGGCTCGAGCGAAGCAGGTCGTCGAGCCGGCGGCGCTGCTCCGGCAGCGACCGGGGCCAGCTCCGCAGCGGGGCGCTGACGCTCATCAGGAACCGACTGTCGAGGGCGTCCGCTCGAGGTGCCGCAGTCCATCCGCCAGCGCCGAGACGACTCGATCCTGGTCGTCCTCGCTGAGGCGGGGGTGCAGGGGCAGCGTGAGCTCGCTGCGAGCGATCCGCTCGCTCTGCGGAAGGCGCTCGCCGGACGCGTAGGCGGCCAGCTCATGGACCGCGGGATAGAGGACGCTCGTCTGCACCCGGCGCTCGTCGAGCATGAAGGCCCGGAGCGGATCCCGCAGCTCCGCCCGCTCGACGATCACCGGCATGACGTAGCAGGACGAGCCGTCCACCTCGTCGTCACGGTACGGGACCGACACGCCGGAAAGGCCGTCCAGCAGGGAGCGGTAGCGATGTACCAGCCGCCGCCGCTCGGCGATGTCGGCGGCAAGACCCGGGAGGCGGGCGCTCAGGAGCGCAGCTCGCGGCTCGTCCATCCGGTAGTTGAATCCGACCCCGACCACGTCGTATTCCGTCGAATGGCCGCGGTGGCGGTCCCAGGTGCCCGAGGTCATCGCGTGCGAGCGGAGGCTCCGGGCGCTCGCGGCCACGTCGTCGTCGTTGGTCGCGAGAAGGCCCCCCTCACCGCAGGACAGGACCTTGTTCGAGAAGAAGCTGTAACAAGCGGCCAGCCCCGCGGGCGCCAGCGCAGGGTGGTGCGCCGCGTCCTCGACGAGCGCCAGGCCGCGTGCCTCACACAGCTCCCGCAGCCGCCCTACGGCAGCCCGGTAGCCGCCGTAGTGGACGGCGCAGACGGCCTTCGTCCGGTCGCCGATGCGCCGCTCGACGTCGTCGGCATCGATGCCGATGTCGTCGGCGCCGGTCACGTCGGCGATCACCGGGGTACCCCCGCAGTAGCGAACAGCCGCCGCGCTGGCCACGAACGTGATCCCGGGAACGATCACCTCGTCACCGGGCCCCACGCCGGCGGCCAGGTAGGCCAGGTGGAGGGCGGCCGTGCAGCTCGAGAGCGCCACGGCGTGCCGGACCCCGAGATGGGCCGCGAACTCCTCCTCGAACGCCTGCGTGCGCGGGCCCATGGTCAGCCAGCCCGAGCGCAGCGTCGCAGCCACCGCCTCGATCTCGCGCTCGTCGAGCCTCATATCGAACAGCGGGATGAGGTGGTCGGCGCCGGCGCTCAAGTGCCGTCACCGTAGCGCTCTAGGCTGACCGGGTGAACATGCTGGAGGGAAGCCGTGTCGTGGTCACCGGGGCCGGCGGATTCATCGGCGCGCACCTGACGGCCCGGTTGGTGGAGCTCGGCGCCTCCGTGCGCGGCCTGGTCCGTTACAACTCGCGCGACGACCGGGGGGCGCTCGGCTGGCTCGACCCCGCCGTAGCCGCCGAGGTCGAGGTGGTGCTCGGGGACCTGCGCGACCCGGAGTCCGTCCTGGCGGTGCTCGAGGACGCCGAAGTGGTGTTCCACCTCGGCGCCCAGATCGCCATCCCGTACTCCTACGTCAACCCGCGCGACTTCTTCGAGACGAACGTGCTCGGGACTCTCAATGTCGCGCAGGCGGCCCTCAGCAAGGGCGTGCGGCGCGTCGTGCACACGTCCACCAGCGAGGTCTACGGGACGGCGCAGTTCGTCCCGATCACCGAGGCCCATCCGCTCGAGGCCCAAAGCCCCTATTCGGCCAGCAAGATCGGCGCCGACAAGCTCATGGACAGCTTCAACCGGTCCTTCGAGCTTCCCGTCACCACCGTGCGGCCGTTCAACACCTACGGTCCCTTCCAGTCGGCCCGCGCCGTGATCCCGACGATCATCACGCAGGCGCTCGCCGCGGAGGCGGTCAAGCTCGGTTCGCTCGACCCGCGCAGGGACCTCACCTTCGTAACCGACACGGCAGCCGGATTCGTCGCGGCCGCCGAGGCCGAAGCTGCGGTGGGGGAGACGATTCAGCTCGGCACCGGCAGCGACGTCTCGGTCGGGGACATCGTCGCGCTGGTGGGCGAGCTCCTCGGCCGGGAGCTCACGGTCGACGTCGACGAGCAGCGGATCCGGCCGGATGCCAGCGAGGTGCAGCGGCTTCTCTCGGATCCGGCGCGGATGCGCGAGCTCACGGGCTGGACGGCCCAGGTGGACCTGCGCGAGGGGCTGAGCCAGACGATCGCCTGGATCCAGGCGAACATCACGCGCTACCGCGTCGACCACTACGTGCGCTAGCGCGCTACCGCGCCCGCTGCCTGTCCTCATTGAGAAACATGTGGCGAAGCTCCTCGAACTCCATGAGGGCCTTCTCGTAGTCCTCGTGGCGCCCGATGTCGAGCCAGTAGCCCTCGTAGAGGTACGAGCCCACCGGCTCGCCCGCGTCCAGGAGCCTGAGAACGAGGTCGGGAAGGTCGAGGTACTCACCCTCCTCGATGAAGTCGAGCGCCCGCGGCTCGAGCACGTATATGCCCATGCTCACCACGTAGGGAATGGCCGGCTTCTCCTCGAAGCCCGTCACGAGTCGCGTCTCGCCCGCCGGCGCCCCGGTATGGAGCACGCCGTATTCCGTGTGGACGGTGCGCCGGTGCGACGCGATCGTGAGCACGTTCCCCGACTCCTCGTGCTTGCCCACGAGCTCGGAGTAGTCGAGCGCCGTGAGCACGTCGCCATTCATTACGAGGAAGGTGTCGTCGAGGTCCTCGATCCCGGCCAGCGGGCCGACGGTTCCGAGTGGTTCCGCTTCCTCGCAGTAGTTGATGGTGAGGCCGACCTCCGATCCGTCGCCCATGACGGCGCGCACCAGGTGAGCCAGATAGCCCACCGCCAGGGTGAGGTCGGTGAAGCCGTAGTGGCGGAGCTGGTGGACGACCACGTCGAGGATGGCGCGGTCGCCGACCGGGAGCAGGGGCTTCGGCAGGACCGTCGTGTATGGGCCTAGGCGGGAGCCTCGACCGCCCGCAAGGATGACGGCCCTGGTCGACATTTCACTAGCGCTATTCGGCACAGGAGCCCAAAGCTTGAACCCGGCAAGGATGTCAAGTCGCGGACGCCGCTCGTATCCTTGACCTCGGTTTCGTGCGGGTTCTCGGGAAGATCCTCTACTGGCTGGCCGTCCTCGCCGTCTCGATCGCGCTCCTGATCGCGCTCGTCCTCTTCTTCGAGTCGCGCGACGAGTCCCAGGTGGAGAACGGAGCGATCCCTGCCCAGCGAGTCTGAGCGGCTGCTGGCGGACTACGCCCGCCGCGACGCCGAGCTACCGCCGGATCGCTACTCGCCGGCCAATCCGGCGCACCTGTTCATCAGGCACACGGTCGAGCGCGCCCTCGCGGACATGCTGCCGCCGCTGGCCGGTCGCCGCGTCCTCGAGGTCGGCTGCGGCGCAGGCCAGCTCATGGCGGACCTGGAGACCTTCGGCGCGCGGCGCGACCGGCTTGCCGGCATCGACCTGGTGCCGGAGCGGGTGGCCGCGGCCCAGTCGCGCCTGCCGGGCGCGGACATCCGCGAGGGCGACGCCGCCTCGCTTCCGTGGGAGGACGGCCGCTTCGACGTGGTGCTCCAGTCGATGATGCTCTCGTCGGTGCTCGACCCGGCGGTGCGGACGGCGGCGGCGCGGGAGATGGGCCGGGTCGCGGCTCCGGACGGGCTCGTCGTCTCCTACGACTTCTTCGTCCGCTCGCCCGGCAACAGCGGGACGCGGCCGGTCTCGAAGTCGGAGCTAGCCTCGCTCTTCCCCGGCTTCAGCATGCGCTGGCGGCGGACGACGCTGGCGCCGCCGCTTGTCCGGCTCCTCGTGCCGCGTGCCCGTCCGCTCGCCTCGGGGCTGCAGGCGCTGCGGCTGCTTGACACCCACGCGCTGGCGGTCCTGCGCCGCTGATCAGCTGCGCACGACCCGCGCCCGAGTGCGGCTCACGAGCCGCGCGAACACCACGATCCGCTGGGCCGCGCTGTAGAGCGGGTGGCAGGCGCTGAGGATGAGGCGGTTGTAGCGGACCGTGTGCAGGATCCAGGTGGCGTTGGGATCGACGATCCGCGTGCGCTCCACCTTGTACGTGAAGGTGCCGTACGGCATCGCGAGGATGATCCGGTTGCCCGGCTTGAGGCTGTCGATGTGCCGGAAGGGCGCCCCGTGGGTCGTGCGGTGCCCGGCGATGCCGACCGTTCCGCGCTTGCCGGGCAGCGGTGTGTCGGGATAGTGACCGGGCCCCTTTCGGAGCGAGCCGCCGTCGGTCCCCTGCACCACGAAGGCGTTCTTGTGGATCGCGGGCAGCATGATCTCGCCGATCGCGTGCCCCTTCAGCGGCTTGAAGTGGATCAGCTTGTGGGAGCTGGGGGGCAGGTCGCTGAGCTGCTTCTTCAGCTTCGCCTGCTGCTTGTCCTGGAGGAAGGCGGAGACCGGCTCCTCCCATGTCAGCGTCAGGACAGCGTCGGCGATCAACATCGCCCCGCTCACCATCAGAACGGACGCGACGAACCGCAGCACCGCTCGCATGAGGCGGAGTCTAGGAGTAGCTGGATACCCTTTGCGCCCCTTTGAGATCCCGACACAGGAGCGTTTGACCCCCGACATGGCAGAGCAGACGACCGCCGCACCGCCGACCGCCAACGCGAATCTCCTTCGCTGGGTCGAGGAAGTGGCCGAGCTCACGCAGCCCGACGACATCCACTGGTGCGACGGCTCGGCCGAGGAGTACGACGAGCTCTGCGGGAAGCTCGTGGACGCCGGGACCTTCGAGCGTCTCTCCGACGCCAAGCGCCCCAACTCCTACCTGGCTCGTTCCGACCCCGGCGACGTCGCCCGGGTCGAAGACCGCACCTTCATCTGCTCGAAGCGCCAGGAGGACGCCGGCCCCAACAACAACTGGCGGGCGCCCGACGAGATGCGCCGGACCCTCACCGGGCTGTTCCGCGGCTCGATGCGGGGCCGGACCATGTACGTGGTCCCGTTCTCGATGGGCCCACTCGGCAGCCCGATCGCCCACGTCGGGGTGCAGCTCACCGACTCGGCCTACGTCGCGGTGTCGATGAAGATCATGACCCGCATGGGGCAGGGCGCGCTCGACGTGCTCGGAGAGGACGGGGAGTTCGTGCCCTGCCTGCACTCGGTGGGATACCCGCTGATCGACGGCCAGGAGGACGTGCCCTGGCCGGCCGACGCCGACAACAAGTGGATCGTCCACTTCCCCGACTCGCGCGAGATCTGGTCCTACGGCTCGGGCTACGGCGGCAACGCGCTGCTCGGCAAGAAGTGCTTCGCGCTCCGGATCGCCTCGGTGATGGCCCGCGACGAGGGCTGGCTCGCCGAGCACATGCTGATCCTCAAGGTCACCTCGCCGGAGGGCGAGGTCAAGCACATCGCCGGCGCCTTCCCGTCCGCCTGCGGCAAGACCAACCTCGCCATGCTGATTCCGACGATCGAGGGCTGGAAGATCGAGACGGTGGGCGACGACATCGCCTGGATGAAGTTCGGTCCCGACGGGCGCCTCTACGCCATAAACCCGGAGGCCGGCTTCTTCGGCGTGGCCCCCGGCACCGGCGCCGAGACCAACCCGAACGCGATCGAGACCGTGCGCGAGAACTCGATCTTCACCAACTGCGCCCTCACCGACGACGGCGACGTCTGGTGGGAGGGCATGAGCGACGCGCCCGAGCATGCGATCGACTGGAAGGGCCGCGACTGGACGCCCGACTCGGACGAGCCCGCCGCCCATCCCAACGCCCGCTTCACCACTCCCGCCGCTCAGTGCCCGTCGATCGCCCCCGAGTGGGAGGACCCGGCCGGCGTCCCGATCGACGCCTTCCTGTTCGGCGGCCGCCGCGCCGGCGTCGTGCCGCTGGTGCGCCAGGCGTTCGACTGGAGGCACGGCGTCTTCATGGGCTCGATCATGTCGTCCGAGAAGACCGCCGCGGCGGCCGGGAAGGTCGGGGAGCTGCGCCACGACCCGTTCGCGATGCTGCCCTTCTGCGGCTACCACATGGCGGACTACTTCAGCCACTGGCTGAAGATCGGCGAGGGGGCGGAGGAGTCGAAGCTGCCGAAGATCTTCTACGTCAACTGGTTCCGCAAGGACGACGACGGCAATTTCCTCTGGCCGGGCTTCGGCGAGAACAGCCGGGTGCTCGAGTGGGCCTTCCGCCGCTGTGACGACGAGGCCGACGCCGAGCCCACCGCGATCGGCTACGTGCCGACGCTCGAGTCGCTCGACACCGACGGGCTCGACGTGGGCGAGGAGGACATCGCCGAGCTCCTGCGGGTCGACCACGACGAGTGGCGGCAGGAGCTGCCGTCGATGCAGCAGCACTTCGCCCGCTTCGGCGACCGGCTGCCGGGGGCGCTTCGCGAGCAGCTCGACGCGCTCGAGGAGCGGCTGGGGCCGAGCTGAGGGCCGAGCCCGCCGACGACCTCGACGCGCTGCGGTCCGACTGGACCGCGCTCGCCGAGCGATCCGGGAACGTATTCGCCACCTGGGAGTGGGCCGACAGTTGGCGGCGCCACCTCGGTGAGGGCTCCCGGCCCGCCGTGGGTCTCGTCCGCGATGGCGACGACCGGCCGCTGGCCGTGCTCCCGCTCTGCGTCCGCGGCCCTCGGCCGCTCCGCGTAGCCCGCTTCCTGGGTCATGGGCCCGCCGACGAGCAGGGACCGGTGTGCGCGCGGGAGGACACGGCGGCGGCGATGGAGGTCGCGCTGCGGGAGCGGCGCGGCTGGGATGTGCTTCTGGCCGAGCGGCTGCCACCCGGGCACGGACTGCGCGGCAGGATCCTGCGCCGAGAGCCCTCGCCCGTGATCGAGCGGCCCGAGGGCGGCTGGGACGAGTACTTTGCCGGCCGGAGCCGCAACTTCCGCTCCCAGCTCGGGCGCAAGGAGCGCAAGCTCGAGCGCGACCACGCGCTCTCCTTCCGCCTCAGCGACGACCCCGGTCGCCTGGCCGACGACATGGGCGTCCTCTTCCGCCTCCACGACGTCCGCTGGGGCGAGGAGGGCTCGGGCGCGATGAGCGCGCAGAGGCAGGCCTTCCACCAGGACTTCGCCGCCGCGGCGCTCGAGCGCGGCTGGCTCCGCCTCTGGCTCGCCGAGGTCGAGGGCAAGCCGGTGGCCGCCTGGTACGGGTTCCGCTACGGCGGCGTCGAGTCGTATTACCAGTCGGGCCGCGACCCGGAATGGGAGCGCTCCTCGGTGGGGCTCGTGCTGCTCGTCCACACGATCCGGGAGGCGATGGGCGACGGGATGCGCGAGTACCGGCTCCTGAGGGGCGGCGAGAGCTACAAGGATCGCTTCGCGACGGACGACCGCGGCGTCGAGACGGTGGCCGTCGGCCGCGGGGCGGGGCGCGCGCTCGCCCTCCTCGGGGACGGCGCCTCGCGGCTGCCCAAGCGGCTTCGCCGTTCGCTCTTTCGCTGAGGCGTACGCTACGAGCGATGGCCACGGTCGCCCCGACCGGGAGGCGCGTGGAGTCGCGCAATCCCGCACAGCTCGACGATCTCGTCGCTGAGGTCGAGCTCGCCGACGCCGGGGGCTTCGCGGCGGCCTGCCGGAGGGCGCAGCAGGCGCAGCGCGAGTGGGAGCGCGTGCCTGCGCCGGTCCGCGGCGGAGTGATCAAGAACGTCGGCCGCATCGTGGAGGCCAACAAGGAGGCGCTCTCGAGGCTCGTGACCAGGGAGATCGGCAAGCCCTACGCCGAGTCGCTCGGCGAGGTGCAGGAGGTGATCGACACCTGCGACTTCTTCCTCTCGGAGGGCCGTCGCCTCTACGGCCAGACCGTGCCCTCGGAGATGCCGGACAAGCAGCTCTTCACCTTCCGCACGCCGGTCGGCACCGCGGTGGTGATCACCGCCGGCAACTTCCCGGTGGCGGTCCCCTCGTGGTACCTCGTGCCGGCGATCCTCTGCGGCAACGCCGTCGTCTGGAAGCCCGCCGACTATGCGCCGGCGCTCGGCGAGGCGCTCACCGGCCTGTTCCGTGCCGGCGGAGTGCCGGAAGGCGTGCTCGAGCTCGTCCAGGCCGACGGCGAGTCCACCTTCGCGGGCCTCGAGCTGGCGCTGGGGGAGGGGGCCGTCGACAAGGTCGGCTTCACCGGCTCGTCCGCCGTCGGGCGCGAGATCGGCTCGCTCTGCGGCCGCCACCTCCAGTCGCCCTGCCTCGAGCTCGGAGGCAAGAACCCGCTGGTGGTGATGCCGGATGCCGAGCTCGACCTCGCCGTGGAGGGCGCGCTCTTCTCGGGCTTCGGCACGGCCGGCCAGCGCTGCACCTCGCTCGGCACGGTCATCGCGCACGAGGACGTGTACGACGAATTCGTGGCGCGCCTCACGGCCGCGGTCGAGGCGGCGCCGGTGGGCGACCCCACCCGGGACGTGCTCTACGGCCCGATGATCCACGAGCGCTTCCACGAGCGCTTCCTCGACTGGCTCGAGCTGATCCGCGACCACCACACGGTCTCGGGCTCGACGGGCACGGGCCGGATAACGGCGGACAACCCGCGCGAGGGCTTCGTCGGCGACCCCGAGGCCGGCCTCTACGACCACCCGACGATCGTGGCGGGCGTTCGCCGCGACGACGAGCTCTACTCCACCGAGACCTTCGGCCCGCTCGTGGGGGTCATGAGCTGCTCGAGCTTCGACGAGGCGGTGGAGCTGGCGAACGGCCACGGCTACGGCCTCTCATCCGCGATCTACACCACGAGCCCGACTCACGCATTCCGCTTCCGCGAGCAGGTGAGCAGCGGAATGGTCTCGGTGAACAACTCGACCTCGGGCGCCGAGGCGCACCTTCCCTTCGGCGGCAACGGCAAATCTGGCAACGGCAGCCGCCAGTCCGGGATCTGGGTGCTCGACCAGTTCACGCGCTGGCAGTCGCTCAACTGGGACTACTCGGGCAAGCTCCAGAAGGCGCAGATGGACGTGGTCGAGATCGACGCGGACCTGGACTTCCGGCTCTGAAAGAAAGGGGACGGGGCCCTTTTTTTCAGCGGCGGTACCACCTCGGCGACACGTTCGGCGGTGGCCCCAGCGCCGCCTTTGCCACCAGCAGGGTCGGCTCCTCGGACGCGATCTGCCGTGACAGCGCCGCTGCGAAGTTCGCGCCCAGGTCGTCGACCGTGAACGAGCGCACGCCGAAGCTGGCGGCGAGGGCGGCGAAGTCGGGGGTGTGGAGGTCCACCCCGTCGCGCGGCAGGCGGCGGCGGTCCTGGTCGAAGCGCAGCATCCCGTAGCCGCCGTCGTCCACGACCACCGCGGTCAGCGGGATCCGCTCCTGGGCCGCGGTGGCGAGCTCGCCCACCGCGTAGAGGAAGCCGCCGTCCCCGGACACGCTCACCACCGGGCCGGCGCCGGCCAGGGCCGCGCCCAGCGACTGGGGGAAGCCACAGCCGAGGGTGCCCCATCCGAGCGGGTAGAGGAGCTTGCGCGGCGCCGGGGTCCGGTGGAAGGCGCCGAGCCAGTAGCCGGGGATGCACATGTCGCAGACCACCACCGCGTCGTCGGGGAGCGCGCCCGCGAACGAGTCGAGGAACTCCATGGCCTCGGGGTCGCTCTGCTCGAGCGACCGGCGGACGCCCGCGCCGAGGTCGCGCAGGCGCCCGGCCATCGCGTCGAGGCCGCCGCGAGGCTCGATCCTCTGCGCCAGCAGCTCGGTCCCGTCGCGCGCGTCGGCCTCCACGGTCACGTCCGGCCGGTAGGCCTTGGCCGCGTCCTCGGCGTCGACGTTGACGGCCACGAGGTGCGGCGGCTGGGGCATCTTCCAGTTCTGCGTCATCGGACCGTCGAAATCCGTGCCGATCGCGAGCACCAGATCTGCCTCGTCCCAGAGCGCCCCCACCTCGGGCACGTGCGGCGGCGCGCCGACCAGGCAGGGATGGTCCGGCGGGAGCAGCCCGCTCGCCGAGTAGGTCGTGATCACCGGCGCCACGAGCCGTTCCGCGAGCCGGCCGACGACGTCGCCGGCGCCGGCCTGGAGGGCTCCTCCGCCCGCCCAGATCAGCGGCCGCCGGGCGGGCTCGATCCGCTCCACCGCGGCGGCGATCCGGTCGCCGGCGGGCGCCTCGCGCCGCGGCTGCCGCTCCGGGGCGGGCGCCGGCTCGTCCACCTCGGCCGACAGCAGGTCGGTTGGCACCTCGAGGTAGACCGGCCGGCGCGAGGGTTCGAGGGCCAGCCGCGCGGCCTCGGTCACCGCCGCGCCGAGCGACGCAGCCGAGCGCACCCTCGAGACTCCCTTCGTGACCGGCTCGAACATCGCGCCCTGGTCGGTCGCCTCGTGCAGCGAGGCCCGCCAGACGCCGGGCCGGCGTACCGAGGTGGGGACGTCGGTGGCGATCACGAGCAGCGGCTGGCGCGACGCCCAGGCCTCGCCGACGGCTCCGAGCGTGTTGGCCGCGCCCGGCCCGGTCGTGGTGATCGCAACGCCCAGCCGTCCGCTCGCCCGCGCGTAGCCGTCGGCGGCGTAGGCGGCGGTCTGCTCGTGTCGGACTCCCACCAGCCGCACCCCCGATTCGCCGAGCGCGCGCCAGAGCGCCAGGTTGTGCACACCCGGCAACCCGAAGGCGATCTCGACGCCCTCGGCCTCGAGCACACTGACGATGAGGTCGGCTCCTGTCACCATTCCGGGGGATGCGGGAACTGGCGCCACCGCTGGAGGGGCTTCGCGTGGTCGATCTCTCGCGCGTCCTGGCGGGCCCGTACTGCACGATGCTGCTGGCCGACCTCGGGGCCGACGTAGTCAAGGTCGAGCGCCCCGGCGACGGCGACGAGACGCGCTCCTGGGGGCCGCCCTTCGCGGCCGGCGAGTCGGCCTACTACCTGTCCGTCAACCGCAGCAAGCGCAGCTGCGCGCTTGATCTGAGAAACCCGGACGGGCTCGCGATCGCGCTCGAGCTCTGCGCCGGCGCCGACGTGGTGGTCGAGAACTTCAAGCTCGGCGGGGCCGACAAGCTCGGCGTCGGGTTCGACCAGATCGCCGAGCGCAACCCGGATGTCGTCTACTGCTCGATCAGCGGCTTCGGCTCGGACCGGCGCCCTCCGGGGCGTCCCGCCTACGACTTCGTCGCCCAGGCCGAGACCGGCCTCATGTCGATCACCGGCCCGCCCGATGGGCCGGCCTACAAGGTGGGGGTGGCCCTCATCGACGTGCTCGCCGGCGTTCACGCCGCGGTCGGCGTGCTCGCCGCGTTGCGCGGGGACGGCCCGCGCCGGATCGAGGTGCCGCTCGTGGACGCCGGCATCGCCGGGCTGGTCAACGTCGCGCAGAACGCCCTCGTCACCGGCGAGGACCCGCAGCGGCATGGAAACGCGCACCCGAACATCGTGCCTTACGAGGACTTCGCCACGGCCTCCGGCCGGATCGCGGTGGCGGCTCCCAACGACGGCCTCTTCGCCGCGCTCTGCGAGGCGATCGGTCGGCCGGAGCTCGCG
>DASXBA010000081.1:0-35340 GCA_036406475.1 Thermoleophilaceae bacterium
GGGGGCGTCTGCATCGCGAGGAAGGTGGCCGAGGCCTGGTTGGAGGAAAAGTCGCGGTCGAGCGCGTCGCTCACCTCGCGCGCCTCCGCGCCGGCCGGAAGCACGCGTGCGTCGATCTGCGTGAACGCGATCCGAAGGAACGGCAGGCCGGCGATCAGGAGGACGACGGTGCATGTGATCGCGATCGGCGCCGGACGGTGCATCACGAAGCGGGACAGGCGATACCAGCCACCGGCCGTGGCCGGGCGCGCGTCGCGGTGGGCGGCCCGTTGGAGCCAGCGCGGCGAGAGCGCGTTGACGCGCGAGCCGAGCAGGGCCAGTACCGCGGGCAGGACCACCAAGGCCACGATGGCGGCCAGGATCGCCACCGATGCGCCGCCGACACCCATCGAGTAGAGGAAGCGCTGGGGGAAGATGATCAGCGAAGCCAGCGCCGCGGCCACCGTGAGCGAGCTGAAGATCACGGTCCGCCCGGCGGTGGCCAGCGTCCGCCGGAGCGCCTCCGGCCCGGGACCGAGCTTCTCGATCTCCTCCCGGTAGCGGGCCACCACGAACAGCGAGTAGTCGATCGCGAGCCCGAGCCCCAGCCCGGTCGTGAGGTTGAGCGCGAACACCGAGATGTCCGTCACCTGGTTCGCCAGCCGCAGGATCGCGAGGGTGCCGACGATGGACAGGCCGCCCACGAAGAGCGGCAGCGCCGCCGCCACCGCGCTGCGGAAGAAGACGAGCGAGAGCAGGAACAGCAGGGGGAAGGCGAGCAGCTCTGCCCGGCGGAGGTCGTGCTCGACGATCTCGTTCACCGCCTGGGCGGCCGGCGCGACTCCGCCGAGCTTGACGCCGGCCGCGCCCGCGAGCCGGTCGCGGATGCGGTCGGCGGCGTCCTGCTGCTCCTTGTCCGACGAGGGCTTGAAGCTCACCGCCGCGTACTGCGAGCGCCCGTCGCGGGAGACCAGCGTGCGGTCGTGCGTCCGGTAGAAGGTCTGGATCCTGGCCACGTCGGGCTCCCGGGCGATGACCCGGGCGACCCTCTCCAGCTTCGCCCGCGAGGCTGGCGCACGCGGCCCCGCCGGGGTGTCCACCAGCGCCACGAGCTGGGCGCCCGGCTCCACGCCCGTGGCGTCGGCCAGCTTCTTCTCTGCCCTGACGCTGTCGGTGGCGGGGTCGTCGGCCCCGTAGGGGTGGAGCTGGCCGGCCACTCCGCCGCCGTAGGCCGCAGCCAGCGCCGCCACGAGCACGGCGAGGGCGATCACGCGCTTGGGCCGTCTCGAGGCGAGCCGGGCAAGGGCCGCGAGCACGTCAGGCCTCCACGGCCTGGAGCTCGCGCTCGGCGCGCTCGCACCAGTCGATGATTGCGTCCTGGTAGGAGATGCCCCAGTCGAGGGTGAGAAGGGTGAAGCGCAGGCCGCGGGCCTCGTCCGCCTCGCGTGCTCCCGGCTCCAGCGCCTCGAGGCGCGCGCGCATCTCCTCGTGCTCGGCCCGGATCCGCCGCAGCTGGGCGAGCTGCTCCTCCGGCGTGAGCACGTCGGAGAAGAAGAGCTTTAGGACGCCCTCGTGCCGGAGCTCGCGCACCATCGGCTCGTCCGAGGTGAGCCAGTCGTGCAGGGCCTCGCGACCCGCCGGGGTCAGCTCGTAGGCGCGCTTGCGGCGGCCGTCGCTCCCGTCGTCCTCACCCCGGATCAGGCCCGTGGCTTCGAGCCGCTTCAGCTCCGGATAGATCTGGCCGTAGCTGGCGGCCCAGAAGAAGCGGGTCGACACGTCGACGAGCGACTTGATGTCGTAGCCCGTCTTCCTGCCGAGGGCGAGCATCCCGAGGATGACGTAGGCGGTCTTGGAGTGATCCCGCGCTGCCATGTATCTCCAAGATATATCACAACGATATGTTGGGCAGCCACGACGTCCGCAGCTCGGCCAGGTAGTCGGGGTCGATCGAGTGCGGCATCGGGCTCTCGCGGTAGGTCACCTGCGCCCCGGCCGCCTCGAGCCGCTCGCGGGCGTCGCGGCCCCACTCGACGCCGATCACCGGGTCGTACTCGCCGTGGCCGATCGCCACCGGCAGGCCCTCGGCCTGCGCGAGGTCGAGCTCGAACTCCTCGACGGTCGGCATGAAGCCGCTGAAGGCGAGGATCCCGGCGGGCCGCGGCCGGCCCGCGCCCAGCCCGAGCGCGTACGACATCACCGCGCCCTGCGAGAAGCCGCCGAGGATCAGCCGCTCGGGGCCGAGCCCGTTCTCGGCGAGCAGCCCGTCGAGCCAGTCGGCCACCGCCGGGTACGTGGCGTGGAACGTCGCCGGGTCCGGATAGCCGATGCGGCGGACCGCGTACCAGTGGTTGCCGCCCGGCGGCAGCGTCAGCGGGGCTCGCGGCGTGGCTCCGAGCAGCCGCCGCTCGGGGTCGAGCTCGTCGAGAAGCGGGAAGAGGTCGTTCTCGTCCACGCCGCGGCCGTGCAGGAGCACGAGGGCGCCGGCGGCCTCTCCCGCAGGCGCCCTGACCCGATGGACCAGCCCGTTTTCGGCGCTAGGCTTGATTGCGTGAGCAACGATACTGCGCTGACGGCGGCCGAGCTGTCCGCCTGGGCCGGCTTCCTCCGCACGCACGCGGAGCTCACCCGCGCGCTCGACGCCGAGCTGGTCGAGGCTCACGACCTACCGCTCAGCTCCTACGAGGTGCTGCTCCGGCTGGCCCGCGCCCCGCAGGGCAGCCTGCGGATGTCGGACCTCGCCGAGTCGGTGCTGCTCAGCCGCAGCGGCCTGACCCGGCTCGTCGACCGGCTCGCCAAGGCCGGCCTGATCGAGCGCCGGGAGTGCCCCACCGACCAGCGCGGCATCCTCGCCGTGATCACCGAGGACGGCCGGCGCGTCTACCGGGAGGCCGGCCGCACCCACATCGAAGGTGTCCGCCGCCGCTTCCTCGCCGAGCTGAGCGACGACGAGCAACTCCTGCTGGCCGAGGTCTGGGAACGGCTCGCTAGCTAGCCGGCACGGCGCGCGACTGACGCGCCCGGCGGCGCACCTCGCGGATCGCGCGCGCCAGCCGTCGCACGCCCTCGTCGAGCACTTCGGGCTCGAGCATCGAGAAGGAGAGCCGGAAGGCCGTCTGTGAGCGACGCTCGGGGGTGACCGCGCCGCCCGGCGTGAACGTCACGCCGTGGCGGATCGCCTCCGAGTAGAGGGCGCGCTCGTCGATCGGGCGGTCGAGCGTGACCCAGACGTGGTGCCCGCCGCGCGGGGGGTCGGCGCGGTACTCGCCGGCGAGGTGGCGCTCCAGCGACGCGAGCAGCGCGTCTCGCCGCTCGAGGTAGACGGGGAGGGTGGTCTCCACGTGGCGGTCGTACGCTCCCGACGCCAGGTAGCGAGAGGCGATGTGCTGGACGAGCGTGGGCGTGTGGAAGTCGTCCTCGAGCTTGAGCATCGCGATCCGCTCGCGCACCGGGCCGCGGGCGGCGACCCAGCCCACGCGCAGCCCGCCGCCCACCGACTTCGACAGCGAGTTGACGTAGACGGTGTGCGCCGGCGCCAGGCCGCGCAGGGCCCGCGGCCTGACGCGGTCGAAGCGCAGGTCCGCGTAGACGCGGTCCTCGAGGATGAAGAAGCTCCGTTCGCGCGCCAGCGCCGCCAGCCGCTCGCGTCGTTCCTCGCTCGTGTCTCGCCCGGTGGGGTTCTGGCAGGCCGTCTGGAGGGCCACCAGCTTCACCTCGTGACGGGCGAGCAGGCGCTCCAGGGCGTCGACGTCGAAGCCGTCCTCGTCGACGGGCACGCCGAGAACGCGGGCCCCGGAGGTGCGGAGCGACTCGAGCATTCCGGTGAACGTCGGCGACTCGATCACCACGACGTCGCCCGGCTCGACGATCGCCTGGACCGCGAGGTTGATCGCCTGCTTGGCGCCCGACGTGACGACGATCTCATCGGCGTCGGAGGCGAAGCCGAACCTCTGGCCGCGCAGGGCCAGCTGCTCGCGCAGCGAGAACAATCCCTCGGCGGGGAGATAGGAGATCGCGTCGCCGCCCTCCTCCTCGAACACCTCGGCGGCGATCCGGGCCAGGTCGGCTACCGGGTAGTGCTCCGGCGAGGGGAACCCGGTCGAGAGGGAGATCATTCCCTCCTCGAGCGGCAGGTTGAAGGCGTCGGCCATGACCTGCTCCGAGTAGCTCGGCTCCCACTCGGGCAGGGCGTAGAGCTGCCAGTCGTCGCCCTCGTCGGAGGCGACCGCCGGGCTGAGCGTCCGCACGAACGTGCCGCGGCCGACCGTGGCGGTGACGTACCCGAGCTCCGCCAGGCGCCGGTACACGCGGGCGGCCGTGAGGTGGTTGATCCCGACCTCCTCGGCGAGCTGGCGCGTGGGCGGCAGCTTCTCCCCGGGCTCGAGCAGGCCGGCCTCGACGGCGTCCGCAAAGCGATCGACGAGCTGTTGCGTGAGCGACGTCTCTCCGTCGCGCTTTATGTCCGACAAGTCAACCTTGTACGACATTGCAATACGACCTAACGGCTCTAATGTAGCACTCAATCGGCCTCCAGGCAAACTTGTAGGACGAGAGGAACGGAAATGTCGCACAGCAAAGAGATAATTGTTCGAAGCGCCTCTGACGCGGACTACGCCGGGCTCGCGCGGCTCGCAGCTCTCGACAGCGCTCGCCCGCTGAGCGGCGATGCGCTCGTCGCCGAGTCAGACGCGCGTCTGATCGCCGCCCTGCCGCTCGGATCGGGTCGCCCGATCGCGGACCCGTTCGAGCCGAGCGCGCAGGCCGTGGCCCTGCTCGAGCTTCGCGCCGAGCAGCTGCGGAACGGCCGCAGCGCGCCGCGCCGCATGCGCGACCGCGTACGCGACCTGCTTCGCGCTCCGCTTCCCGGTTAGGCCTGGGAGGAGCGGAGCGCGATCGCTGATCGCGCGGAGCACCGCACCACGGATTCCCCGTCGGCGCGTTGTCGGCGGCCTCGCGGTAGGGTCGCCTCCAAGCCGGGGAGGAGCGCGGAGCGGGTCGGGATGATCAAGAGCGAAACGATCAGCCTGATCAGCGTGCCCTTCTTCTCGGGCGCGATCGGCTACCTCACCAACTGGAGCGGGGTCTGGATGCTGTTCAACCCCGTTCGCTTCAAGGGCTTCAGGCTTCCCGGGCTTGCGCCGCTGGCCGGCCTCCTCCCGCGCAAGATCCAGCAGATCCCCGGCGTGATGCACGGCGGCGTCGGCTGGCAGGGGATCATCCCCTCGCGCGCGGCCAAGATGGGCAGCATCGCCGTGGACAAGGGCATCGCCAAGCTCGGCACGCCCGGCGACTTCTACGAGCAGCTGGAGCCCGACAAGATCGCCGAGCACATCCTCGACTCGGCCCGCGACGACGTGCGCGACGTGGTCGAGCGGACCATGGAGCGAGAGCACCCGACCCTGTGGCGCGACCTGCCGCCGCGCCTGCGGGAGAACGTGCACGAGCGGGTGCAGGAGCAGCTCCCGGACATCATCCGCGACATCACCGGCGAGATCGGCACGAACATCGATCAGCTGCTCGACGTGAAGCTGATGGTCATCCGCCGCTTCGAGGAGGAGCCGGAGGTGGCCAACCGGATCTTCCTCGAGATGGGGCGGAAGGAGCTGCGCTTCATCGTCAACTTCGGCTTCTGGTTCGGCTTCCTCCTGGGTATCCCGACAGCGGTGCTTACAGAGCTCCTCTTCCCCGGCGCCTGGTGGCTCCTGCCGATCTGCGGGGTGCTGATCGGCTACACGACCAACCTGCTCGGCATCTGGATGATCTTCGAGCCGGTGGAGCCCCGGCGCCTCCTCGGGCGCACCTACCAGGGCCTGTTCCTGAAGCGCCAGGCCGAGGTGTCGGACATCTACTCGGGGATCATCGCCGACGAGATCGTGACGCTGACCAACATCGGCGACGAGCTGCTGAACGGCCCGCGCGCGGACCGCACGCGGCGAATGATCGAGACGGCCATCCATCCGGCCGTCGACCGCGCGGCGGGCCGCGCGCGTGGTGTGGTCCGGGTAGCGATGGGCACGCGCGAGTACGACTCGATCCAGACCTCGGTGGCCGCGGAGACCGTGGACTACGCGGTCAAGCCGTTCCAGGACGAGGCGTTCAGCGAGCAGCAGAGCCGGCGCGTGCGCGAGCTGCTGGCGGGGCGGATGCGCGAGATGGCGCCGCGCGACTTCTCGGAGATGATGCGGACCGTGATGCGCGAGGACGAGTGGCTCCTCTACCTGCACGGGGCGGTCCTCGGCTTCGGCGCCGGCCTGATCCACCTGGGGCTGTTCGGATGAGCGATGGGAGCAGCAACGGCAACCGTCTGTCCGCCGTGCCCGGCCTCGCGCGGATCGCGATGAGCGCCTGGATGCGCACGGCCGAGTGGACGCTCGGCACGACGGTCCGCGTCGGTGCCCGCGTCGTCGACGCGGCCCGTGCCGGCGAGGCGCCCACGGAGCTCTTCCAGGAGTCGGCCGCCGACCTGCGGAAATACGCGCGCGGCGTGCTCGGCATCGCCGAGCCCGAGGCGGCGACGGAGGAGGAGGTCGCGGAGGAGGACCCCGAGCTGCCCCTCCGCGAGCGCGGCGCCGACCTGCTGCGCCGCTCGGCTGACGTGAACGAGGAGGAGGAGGCCCATCCGGCCTACGAGCGGATGCTGGAGGAGCTGGCGCCCGACGAGGGCCGGATCCTTCGACTCCTGGCGCTCCAGGGCCCGCAGGCGTCGGTGGACGTCCGCACCGGCTGGCTCCCGGTCGACGTGGCGTCGGAGCTGGTCGCCCCGGGGCTCAGCATGATCGGTGCGGAAGCGGGCTGCCGGCGGCCCGAGCGCGTCCACGCGTACCTCAACAACCTCCATCGCCTGGGCCTCGTCTGGTTCTCGCGCGAGGCGCTACGGGACCAGGCGCGCTACCAGGTCCTCGAGGCCCAGCCCGAGGTGGCGGAGGCGCTCCGGAGCGAGAGCCGCACCCGCACCGTCCGGCGGAGCATCCACCTGACGCCGTTCGGCGAGGACTTCTGCGAGACCTGCCTGCCGCTCCACACCGAGGAGCTCGACGCCCTGCCCGGCTCGACCGAGCCCCCTGAGGACTAGTCCTCGGCGTTGCGGCGGCGCGGCAGCCGGTCGGCCATCCGTCCCAGTCGCTCGGCGGCGCCCTGGAGCGGCTCGGTCACGTCGGCGAGCTTGCCGGCGCTCTTCTGGAGCTCGATCACCGACTCGTGCAGGGGCTCGATCAGCTCGGTGAGGCGCGAGAGGACCGGGACGATCGTCGGGATCGAGGCCTGGAGCTCGACGAGCACCGGCATCGTGCCCGCGATCTCCTCGGTGTGCTTGATCATTTCCGGCAGCACGGCGGTCCCCCGCGCGACCTGCTCGAGCTCGGCTTCGATCTGGGGCAGCCTCTCGGTGCTCTCCTCGATGGCGACGAGCCGCTCGTGCAGCTTCGGGAGGATCCGCAGCGCGTCGATGACCTCGCCCACTCCGCGCAGGCCCGGGATCGCGGGCGGAAGGGCCGACAGCGCTCCCCACGAGATCCTCATCGGGAAGATCCTCGCCGCTGGCCCCGACGGCGTCCGCTCGAGCGCCGCTCCCGGCGGTGCGAGCCAGAGCGCTGCGCCGGCTCGCCCATGCGGCTGACCTCGCGCTCGATCGCCGCCTCGACGGCGTCGGTCATGACCACCTGGAAGACCGCCAGCAGGGACTCGCCCGCCAGCGGACGCAGCCGCTCGAGCGCCTCCTGCACCCGCGGGAACTCCTCCGGCGGCTCGCCGGCCTCCTCGAACGGCCGCCAGAGGTGCTCGAGGAAGAGCTGCACGTACTTCTGCGCGACCGCCTCCGAGTGCCGCCGCAGGGTGGCCATCACGTCGACCGCGGCGGCGAACGGCACCCCCAGCTCCGACAGCTCCTGGGCGGCCTGGTTCAGCCGCGGGCTGCGGAGCTCCCAGACGTTGTCGCCGAGCGGCCGGACGAAGCCGTGGCGCTCGATCCGCTTGATCAGCTCGGGGGTGAGCTCGTCGCCCCACTGGGCGGCGAGCGTCTCGCCGCTGACGACCTCCGGCCGCTCGTCGCTGAAGGACGCGGCCGCCGTGCGGGTGAAGTCGAGGACCGAGCCGACCGAGCCGCCGGGCGCGCGCTCGAGGATCTGCTTGATCGACTCGAGGTTGAAGCCCTCGGCCTGAAGGTCGCGGATCAGCTCGAGCCGCGCGACGTGCTCGTCGTCGTAGTAGCCGGTGCGCCCCTGGAGCGTCGGCGGGGGGATGAGCCCGCGCGACTGGTAGGCGCGGACGTTGCGGGCGGTCATGCCGACGCGCTGGGCGAGCTCGTCGATCGTCAGACCGTTGGACTGGTCGGCCACGCTTCCATGATACGGGGTTTCATGTGCCACAGAATTGTGTAACATAGCGCCATGGCAGGAGATCTACTTATCGCGGCCGCCACCGCGGCGAAGCCGGCCGGCGGTGCAGCCACAAAGGAAGTCGTCGGGGCCACGGCCGGAGCGCTCGTGGCCACCACCATCCTCTTCACCCTCGCGATCGGTCATCGCAGCGGCCGGATCAAGCTGCTCGACCGTGCGGCCGAGCGCGCGTCCCGCATGACCGGGTTGCCGCCGTGGGCGGCGCTGCCCACGGAGCTGCTGGCCGTGGCGCTGGTCACCGCCCTGTTCGGGATGTACTGGGACATCTCCCTGCACATCGACAACGGGCGTGACCCGGGGCCGCTCGCCAACCCGGCGCACTACTTCATCCTGATCGGGCTCTTCCTCGCCTTTTCCGCGGGGGTCCTCTCGGTCACGCTGCCCAAGGAGCGCCCCAGCCGCGCCGCGGTCAAGCTTGGGCCCGGCTGGTACGCGCCGATCGGCGGCGTGATGCTGCTCGCCTGCAGCTCCTTCTCCCTGGCGGGCTTCCCGCTCGACGACTTCTGGCACCGCATCTTCGGCCAGGACGTGACGCTCTGGGGTCCCACGCACCTGATGCTCATCGGCGGCGCGGGCCTGGCGCTGATCGCGCACGCGACGCTCTTCGTCGAGGGCGGGACCGGCAAGGTCAGGGGCGGCAAGATCGAGAAGCCGCTGCTCGAGCTGGTCGCCCGGCTGCGCTACGCCGGCGTCTGCGGCGGCCTCCTGATCGGCCTCTCCACCTTCCAGGCCGAGTTCGACTTCGGCGTGCCGCAGTTCCGGCTGATCTTCCATCCGATCCTGCTGGCGATCGCCGCCGGCATCGCGCTAGTCACCGCGCGGATCTACGCCGGCAGGGGCGCGGCGCTGTTCTCGGTCGGCTTCTTCATCGTCCTGCGGGGCGGCCTGGCGATCATCGTCGGCCCGCTGCTCGGCGAGGTCACGCCGCACCTGCCGCTCTACCTGGTCGAGGGTCTGCTCGTCGAGGCCGTCGCCTTCGCGATCGCGCCGCGCGACAAGCCGTATGCCTTCGGCGCGGTCTCGGGCGTGCTCATCGGCACCGTCGGCTTCGCAGGCGAGTACGCCTGGTCGCACGTCTGGATGCCCAACCCGTGGCCGAGCAGCCTCGTGGGCGAGGCGCTGCCGTGGGTCCTCGTCTCCGCCATCGCGGCCGGGCTGATCGGAGGCTTCGTGGGCAGCTCGCTGGCGGCCCCGCGGATTCCGGAGATCAAGCTGCCGAGCCCGGCCGTGGCCGCGGTGGGGGTGGCGGTGATCGCCGCCGTGTTCGCCTACGGGCTGCACACCACGCCCGAGCAGGGCATCAGAGCGGCCGTCCAGCTGACGAACGTCAAGGGTGGGCCCAATCGCGAGGTCGCGGCCCGAATCCGCATCACGCCGGCCAGCGCGGTCAAGGACGCCGACCTGGTCCAGGTGCTCGCCTGGCAGGGCAGCGGCTTCAGGCTCGACCGGCTCCGCAAGATCGGTCCCGGCGTCTACCGGACCACCAAGCCGATCCCGGCCTACGACAGCTGGAAGACGCTGGTGCGCCTGCATCGCCGCGATTCGCTGCTCGGCTCGCCGATCTACCTACCGGCCGACTCGGCCATCCCGGTCAAGGGCGTGCCCGCCCGGCCGAGCTTCACGCGCCCGTTCATCAAGGAGAAGAAGATCCTCCAGCGCGAGCAGAAGCAGGGGGTTTCCCCGGCCCTGACGACGGCGGCGTACAGTGTCGTCGGCGTGATCGTGCTGGTCCTGATCATCGCTCTCGGCTGGGCGCTGACCCGGCTCGGCCGGTCCTCGAGGACTCCGGAGGAGCCCGCTCGCCGCGAGCGTGTCCGCTCGGCGATCCCGGCAGGCGCATGACAGACGTCAAGGTCGCGATCGTCGGCACCGGCTTCTCCGGGCTGGGGATGGCGGCCCGGCTCAAGCGCGAGGGCATCGAGGACTTCGTCGTGCTCGAGCGCAACCAGGAGGTCGGCGGCACCTGGTGGGACAACACCTACCCGGGCTGCCAGTGCGACGTCGCCTCGCGGCTCTACTCGTTCTCGTTCGCCCCGAACCCGGACTGGTCGCGCACCTACTCGCGCCAGTCTGAGATCCGCGACTACCTGCGCGACTGCTCGGAGCGCTTCGGCCTGAGGCCGCACATCCGCTTCGGCTGCGAGGTCCGATCGGCGTCGTGGGACGAGGAGCAGGGCGTCTGGCGGATCGAGACCTCGAACGGCGAGGTCCGCGCCGAAGCCCTGGTCGCCGGCATGGGTCCGCTCAGCGAGCCGGCGCCGCCCGACATCCCCGGCCTCGACCGCTTCGAGGGCAAGGTCTTCCACTCGGCCCGCTGGGACCACGAGCACGACCTGTCCGGCGAGCGCGTGGGCGTTATCGGCACGGGCGCCTCGGCGATCCAGTTCGTGCCCCGCATCCAACCCGAGGTGGGGAGCATGCACGTCTTCCAGCGGACTCCGCCCTGGATCCTGCCGCACACGGACCGCCCGGTCACGCGGCTCGAGCGCCGCATCTACCGCGCGTTCCCGGCTCTCCAGCGCCTGGCCAGGACCGGCGTCTACCTGAGCCGGGAGTGGCTCGTGCTCGGCCTGACCCACCGGCGCCGCCTGATGAAGCTGCCCGAGGCGATCGCCCGGCGCCACCTCGCGCGGCAGGTCCGGGATCGAGAGCTGCGGCGCAAGCTCACCCCGAACTACACGATCGGCTGCAAGCGCATCCTGCTCTCGAACACCTGGTATCCCGCCCTGTCGAAGCCCAACGTGGACGTGGTCACCGACGGGATCAGCGAGGTCCGCGGCTCGTCCGTGGTCACCGGAGCTGGTGAGGAGATCGAGCTCGACACGCTCATCCTCGGCACCGGCTTCCGCGTGACCGACCTTCCGGCGGCCAACAACCTCATCGGCCGCGACGGCCGCACGCTCGCCGAGACGTGGCAGGGCAGCCCGCAGGCCTACATGGGCAGCTCGATCCCCGGCTTCCCCAACTTCTTCATGCTCCTCGGGCCCAACACCGGCCTGGGCCACAACTCGGTCGTCTACATGATCGAGGCCCAGGTGGCGCACGTGATGCGCTGCCTGCGGGCCAAGGCAGAGCGCGGAGCGGTTGCGATCGAGGCGCGCGAGGAGGCCCTGGCCGAGTGGAACGCGGAGATCCAGCGGTTCCTGGCCGGAAGCGTCTGGAACGCCGGCGGCTGCAAGAGCTGGTACATCGACCGCACCGGCCGCAACACCACGATCTGGCCGCGCTTCACCTGGCAGTTCCGCCGCAGCGCGCGGCGATTCGATCCCGCGGCCTACAGGTTCCTAGGCGGCCGCGGCGCCGCGGGCGACGACGCGGGCGACGAAGGCGCCGAGCTCGTCGGCCGTCCACTCGCCGCCTGATTCGAGCAGCAGCCGGACGCTGGTCCTGCCGGTGGCGGCGAGCAGCTCGGCCAGTACCGGCGCCTTGCGTTCCACGTCCTCCGTGCCCGACTCGTCGAGGTAGGCGGCCACGAGCGTCGTGAGCTGCTCGGTGATCAGCTCCCGGGCGCGCAGGACGCGCTTGAGCACCGCCCTGTCACCGCCATGCTCCGCGTCGAAGACCACCCGCCACGAGAGCGGCGCCGATTCCGCGGCGGAGAGGAGCGCGGTGAGGCCCTCGGCAAGGACGGCCTCCACGTCGCCGAAGCTCGGGTCCTTTGGTAGCGCGGCGGACACCGCCTCGCCGAGCCGCTTCTCCTCGCGCTCGAGCAGGGCGCGGAAGAGCTTCTCCTTGCTCGGGTAGCACTCGTAGACCACGGGCTTGCTCACGCCGGCGGCGTCCGCGATCGACTCCATCGACGTGCCGCGATAGCCGTGCTCGACGAACTGCTCGAGCGCGGCGTCGAGCATCAGCGGCCGCCTCCGCTCGGGTCCGAGGTGCGCCGCCCGCGGGCGCGGTTTCACCTGCTCAGGCATGCCTTGGTAAGACTAGGCCCCTCGGCTAGCCGGCTCCAAGCACCGGCTCGGGAGGCGGTCCGGCCAGCGCGGCGGCGGTCGTGTGCAGCGCGTCGTCGACCAGCCTCGCGGCGTGGCGGCAGACGGAGATCAGCCGGCGCGAGGGGGCGAACCCGAGCCAGTCGATCCGGAGCGGCCGCGAGCCCGAGCGGGGCGGCGCCACCGGCCGCGGCTCGCGCCGGGGCGCGGGCTGGCGCGCGTCGGACGAGTCGCCGCCGGCGAGGCAGGTCTCGATCGCGGACGCCACCAGCCGGGCGCGCTCCGCGTAGCCGGCGGGCGTGGCGTGGATGTGGTCGGGGCCGAGCAGGCCCGGGTCGTCCTGCGCGGCGGCGTGCCAGTCGACCACCTCCACGTTCGCCGTGCTGTTCGCGAACGCGGTGATCGCGCGGTTGAGCCCCTCCACCGACGGCCGGTTGAGCGTAGCCACGACCATGCAACGGTCGCCGGCGATCGCGCGGGCGGACTGGAGGTCGGCGCTCAGGCGCTCAGGCGCTGACGGGTCGTCGTTGGTGCCGAGGTCGAAGACCACCACCGAATGGGTCGGCCGCAGCCGCGAGCGGAGAACGTCGACGCCCACACCGCTCGGCCGGCTCTGGCGGGCGTCGACGGTCACGGACCCAAGGGCGCGCTGGAGGTAGGGGCCGGTGCCGACCTCGAGGCTGTCGCCCACCACGAGCACGCCCTTGGCGGAGGCGCCGGCGGGGAACGCAAGCGCGACGAGCAGGCCTAGCGCCGCCGTCCTCATCTGGCGACGGCGTCGGCCAGGCGCTCTGCGAGCCAGAGGTCGAGCAGCCAGTCGCCGCCGCCCGCATTCTTGCGGTCGATCTCGAGCGACCCGTCGTTCCAGCCCCCCTCGACGCCGTTCCAGCGGGTGGAGTTGGGCACCGCCTTGAGCAGCGCCGCCACGGCCTCGGGCGCGTCCTTGCCGGCCTTGAGCCGGCCGTCGCGGGCCTTGAATGAAAAAAAGGGCCCCGTCCCCGAAACGAACACGCGGCTCGGCGAGCGCACGCCCCTGCCGACCGGCATGCGCACGGTTACGTGGCGGCCGTGGCGCTCGCCGTCGAGCACGAGCGCCCCATTGAGCTGGGGCCCGAGCCGCTCGGGGCTGATGCTCTTGACCGCGATCGTCACTTCCGGGTGTTCGATCACGCTGAGGCCGAGCGGCGCCATCGCACGGCCGGCCCCGGCGTAGGCGCCCTCGATCCCGCCGCCCAGCAGCCCCACGGATTTCCAGAGGGCGATGCCCGCGATCAGCGGGAAGCCGATCATCAGCGGCACGAAGGTGTCGAACAGGTAGATCGGCGGCACGCTCAGGAAGATCAACACACAGATCAGCATTCCGAGGTGGATGCTTGCGCGCGTCGTGCCCCACGTCTGCTTGCGCGCGCGGATTGCGTCGTCGTCGATGGGCCGGACCGCAAGCGCGGCCCAGAGCCGTGCCTCGTCCAGGGTCGCCGGGTTCTCGATGTCGGCCGGCGCGACCTCGAGGGCGCGGAGGTCGCGGCCCTCCGCCTTGGAGACGTCGCGGAGCTGGAGGAAGAACAGGAGGACCAGGTACACGCCGAGGATCAGGAAGATCAGGGCGAACGCGTCCTTGGGCTTCGCCTCGTTCTGGCCCATCGACTGCGCGACCACGGCGATGAGGGCCGCCACGACGAAGACGCCGATCAGGCCGAAGCGGGCTGAGGTCCTGAACGGATTGACGCGGGCCAGCGTATAGGTGAACGTGACCCTCAGCCCGATGCGCTCATTCGACCCCCGGAAGGTAGGAAGCCTGGAGTGCGACGCCTGGGTCACCTACTACCGCCATGAGTGGTTCAAGTTCCTTCGAGCCGCGATCTGGCTGACCCGCGAGAGCTTCGGCATGGGCTGGCCGGCCACCCTCTACGGCGCCTGGCTGGTGCTCCGCGCCAACCAGCTCTGGGCGCCGGTCCCCAACAACGACCCCGACGGTGCCCGCCGCTGCATGCGCGGCTTCTACAGCCTCGTCGTGAGGCAGCACCACGAGCCCTTCGACATCGACGAGGCGGCACGACTCGAGGTCGAGTGGTGGCGCGTGCACCGCTACCTCCAGCGCGACAACCCGGACGGCGACGACCGCGAGCTGAGCGACGCCCTGGCCGCCCTCTACTCCCACGTCTACCGGGTGCCCCGGGACGATGTGCGCCTCGCCGCCGAGCAGCGTGCGCTCGCGATGCGGGACTCCGACCGCTGGGTGGACGAGGGTTGCGACCCGGACAGCCCGCTGGTCGAGCGCGAGCGGGCGGCACTGGTCCGCTCGTACGCAGCCCTGCTCGCCGCGGTCCATCGCTGAGCGGGGAACGGCCGACTACCTGAGCGATCCCGACCGCCGCCGGCGCAGCCGCAGGAGCTCGCGCAGGTGCGCGGTCACCTCGTCCAGCTCGCGCCCGGTCGCGGTCTCGGCGGGGGCGGCCTCCGGCTCCGGGGCGCCGCCGGCGACCTCGTCGAGGAAGTGCTCCACCACGAGCGGGTCGAACTGGCGCCCGGCCTCGCCCCGCAGCTCCTCACAGGCCGCGTCGTGGCCGATCGACCTCCGGTAGGGCCGGTCCGTGGTCATCGCCTCGTAGGCGTCGCAGACCGCGATGATCCGCGCGCTCACGGGGATCGCGTCGCCGGCCAGCCCGTCCGGGTAGCCGCAGCCGTCCCAGCGCTCGTGGCTGGCGCGCACGATCCGGGCCACCGGCCGCAGCGCGGGCGCGGCATTGAGGATCCGCTCGCCGAGGATCGTGTGCTGGCGCATGAACTCCCACTCGCTCTGGTCGAGCATGTCCGACTTCTCGAGGATCACGTCGGGGATCCCGACCTTGCCGAGGTCGTGCAGCTCCGCGGCGCGCGTGACGACGTCGATCTCCTCGGCGTCCATCCCGAGCCTCCGCGCGATCCGCCGCGAGAGGTCGGCCACCTGGCTCGAGTGGTCGTGCAGCGACGGCTGGCGGTAGCTCATGCTCCGCATCAGCACGTCGCGTGCCTGGTCTCGGGTGCCTGACGAGCGCCCGTGCTTGGCGCTGTACATGCGCTCGTCGGCGAGCTGCAGCGCGTGGTCCGGCGTGTCGGCCTCGGCGGGCACGAGCACGACGCCGTGCGAGGCGCCCACCGTGAACTCGCCGCCCACCTCGGTGAGGGCGTCGGACGCCGCCACGAGCCGGTCGTCGAGGTCGGCCCCGGCCCGGAGCAGCACGCAGAACTCGTCGCCACCGAGGCGGTAGGCGGCGCCGTCCGGCTCCACCGCGTCCGCGAGCTTGGCGCCGAGGCGGGCCAGCAGCGCGTCGCCCGCCACGTGGCCGAAGGTGTCGTTGTAGCCCTTGAAGCCGTTCAGGTCGAAGACCATCAGCGCCACGGGCTCGTCCTCCGAGAGGCTGTCGAACCTCTCGCGCAGGTCCTCCGCCAGCAGGCGGCGGTTGCCGAGCTTGGTGAGCGGATCGGTGAACGCCTGCTCGAGCCGGCGCTGCGCCTGCTCGATGCGGGCGCTGCGATCGTGCGCGAGCGCCGCCAGGAGCCCGCCGAGCGGGAGGACGAGGAGCAGCCGCTCGGGCGCGCCTCCGGCCGCGAGGGCCGCGAGCAGCCCGATCGGCGCGAGGCAGGCGTCGACCAGCCAGGCACGAGCGACCACCCGGATCTGCACGTGCGGGGCGACGCCCAGCGCGGCGGCGTCGCGCAGCGTGGCCGAGGCCATGTCGGCGAGGCAGCCGGCCAGGAAGGCCGCCGGGTAGTAGGCCGGGTCCCCGCCCGCTGCCACCAGCACGACCGCCGGCCCGACGGCGTGCCAGGCGTCGGGGACCGAGAACAGCATCCGCTCCGGCCGGGCGCGGCCCGCGACCCATTGGCCGAACGCGCCGAGCACGAGCGCCAGCGCCGTGAGCAGCGGCACGACGCCGGGCGGGAGCAGGACCAGCATCGGCACCAGCACGACGTACGACGGGACGACGTAGCCGGCCCCGACCGGGAACTCGATGCGCGAGAAGAGCGCAGAGAGCACCACCAGGAGGCCGGCCGTGGCGACGTCGACCGAGTGGCCGGAGATCGCCGCGACCGCTAGCGGACCGGCACAGGCCAGGAAGACGAGCCCGGCTACCGCCTCGGCGGCGAGCTCCCGCCGGCTGGCCCGGCGGGAGCGCGCCTCCCAGGAGTCCTCCAGCAGGCGCTCGCTGGCTTCGGTGGCCCTGACCTCGTCCACCTGGTCCGCGACCTCGCTAGCGGCGGAAGGGGTCGATGTAGACATCATCGATCGCCCAGGCTCCGCCGTAGTCCTCGGGGTCGAAGACGATCCGGACGCTCGCCGTCTGCCCGCTCTGCCAGAGCGGCAGAGTGGTGGCGAGGGCGAAGGCCGGCGACGGCTTCCACGACGTGTAGCCGTTCGACCCGTTGAGCGAGCCGACGACCGTGTCGTTCGTCTGCCCGCCGCTGGTGGTCCAGCGGAGCTTCACGTTGAGCGTCGCCCAGCTCCCGCTCGTCTGGCGGGCGAAGAAGCGGAAGCTCGGATGCTCGATCCCCACGCAGAAGGCCGGTGAGACCGCCAGCCCCTTGGGCTGCACGACCAGGGACTTCGCGTCGGAGCTCGAGCGGACCTTGTAGGTCTCGTTCCCGCTGGCGACGGCCGAGCTCGTGAGCGACCAGCCGCTCGTGCCCGACTCGAAGTGGCCGTTCTGCACGAGGTTGTATGCGGCGCTGTCGCTGAAGCGCTTGAACGGCTGAGAAGTAGGCGAGCTGGGGCAGCCTGCGCTGGCCACAGCCGGCAATGTCATCGCGATGAGGAGCGCTCCGCAGAGCGCGGCCCAGGTACGCGCCTTTCCTAGGGGCCACTGAATTACGTAGGGCACAGCCAAGACCTCCGTGTCTTTGGCCGCGGGGGCGCACGACGAATTATCCGGTCGAGGTCGGCAGCTGGGCCGTCTCTAGGAGACCCCTGGCTTTGCGTCCCCATCTCACGACGGGTTTGCCCTGAGCGACGTCAGTAGGCGGTATCGGCGGCGCCGGCCCCTACTTGAGCCCCCTTGGACGGATATTCAGGCGGCGCTAGTGCGCCACGGTCCGCGTCATCCGGACGGTGGCCGACGAGAAGTGGAAATCGTCGTGGACCGTGATGACCTTGCAGCGCATCTTGTACTTGATGCGCTTCGCCGAGCCCGCCCAGTAGCCGGTGTAGCCGAGCAGCACGTTCTGGGGGTAGCTGTCGTCCCAGCCCCAGGTCCAGTTGTGCACCCGCGACGACAACGAGCTCCAGGCCACGTTCGGGCCGACGCTCGTGCTCTCGTAGTAGGTGAACGCCGGGAACGGCAGCGACACCGACAGGTGGCTCAGCGAGAGACCGATCGTGCCCTCGCTGTGGCGCTGCTTGATGTGGTTCGCCGGCCGCGGGAAGAACGCCCTCTGGCCGTGGACGGTGAGCAGCATGTAGGCGCCCTTCGGCACGCTCGTCCGGCAGCTCGCGCCGAGCACGTTGTAGTCGCGCTTGTTCTTGATCGCGAGGGTGCCCTGGATCAGGTAGACGCGCTTGCGGCTGCCGTGCTTCTTGTTCCGGAAGCGCTGCCGCGAGGACGAGACGAAGTTGTCGATGAACCTCGCGCGTCCGCTGAAGAAGTCGCCGTCGGTGATGCGCGCGCTGCGGCTGTCCGCGAGGTGGTGCGCGATGCCGAAGCGCCAGTGCTTTATGCCCGCGGCGGACGCAGACGGCGCCGCGAGGACGCCGAGCGCCATCGCCGCCACCGTTGCCGCGACCACAACGCGAACCCGCCCTGCCGTTGCCTTCATGCCTGCCTCCGTTCCGCTTCGCCGCCCCCACGTCGTGCAACCGGCGGCCGGGGGCAAAGTTGCGTTCAGGCCACCGATGTACCCCGGCGCGGGACTCGGCAAGCCTGGCGGGTCGGTCACATGTCCAGCCCGCGCTCCAGCGTCGCCAGGCCGCGCTTGCCCCTCGCGCGGACCGCTCGCGCCAGGGCCGGTCCGCGCGCGCCCGCGAGGATGCGCGCACGCGTGTAGTCGATCAGCGCCCGGTGCACTCCCATCAGCGCGTTGGCGATCACGCGGGCCTCGACCTCGTCTCGCCCCGTTTCGGCGGCGATGAGGTCCGCCAGCGACGTCGTGTAGCGATCGAAGATCTGGCGCTCGCGCTCGAGCAGCGCCGGGCTCTCGCAGATCATCCGGGTGATGCCCGCCAGCCGCTCGGCCGCCTCGGGCTCGTCGGCGGCGAGCAGGCCGCGCTGCGCCAGGACGAAGCGGCTGAACGCGGCAAAGATCGACTCGCCCGGCTCCCGCTCGCGGATCGCTCCCAGCAGCTCGTTCTCGAAGGACTCGAGCCGCCAGTAGACGAGATCTTCCTTGACGGCGAAGTAGTTGAAGACCGTCTTCTCCGAGACGTCGGCCTCGCGGGCCACCTCGGCAACGGGGACCGCGTCGAAGCCACGCTCCGTGAAGAGGCGCCGCGCCACCTCCGCGATCTGCTCGCGGGTCGCCTGCTTCTTGCGCTCGCGAAGGCCGGGATGGGGGGTTTGGGACGTCGTCATCGTGGAAATGATACAGTCACTAAAAGTTTACTGTCCCTGTAAGACAGAAAGGCAGGATCGAATGACCCGGCGACAGCTCATCACCTTCAGCGGCCTCCTCATGGCGATGCTCCTGGCCTCGCTCGACCAGACCATCGTGTCGACCGCTCTGCCCACGATCGTGCGCGACCTCGGCGGGCTCGACCAGCTCTCCTGGGTCGTGACGGCCTATCTCCTGACGGCCACGGTCTCGACGCCGGTCTGGGGACGCGTCAGTGACCTCCACGGCAGGAAGACGCTCTTCCAGGCGTCGATCGTCGTTTTCCTCGCGGGCTCCGCCCTCAGCGGCGTCGCCGGCAGCATCGGCGAGCTGATCACGTTCCGGGCCCTCCAGGGCCTGGGCGCCGGCGGCCTGATGACGCTTGCCATGGCGATCGTGGCCGACATCGTCTCCCCGCGCGAGCGCGGGCGCTATCAGGGCTACATCCAGATGGTGTTCGTCCTCGCGAGCGTGGCGGGCCCGCTCCTCGGCGGGCTGTTCGCCGACCACCTGTCCTGGCGCTGGGTCTTCTACGTGAACCTGCCCGTCGGCGCGGCGGCCTTCGCGACCATCACCTACGCGCTCGAGCCGAGCGCTGAGGCCGCCCCTGCGCGCATCGACTACCCGGGCGCCGCCCTGCTCGCCGGCGCGCTCAGCAGCGTGCTCCTGGTCACCACCTGGGGCGGCCGCGAGTACGCATGGGGCTCCGCCGAGATCCTCGGCCTCGGCGGCATCGCCGTCGCGCTCCTGATCGCGTTCGTCGTGCGCGAGCGGCGCGCGGCCGAGCCGATCCTGCCGCTGCGGCTGTTCGGAGAGCCGGTCTTCAACCTCGTCTCCCTGGTCCTGTTCCTCACGACGTTCGCCTTCTTCGCGGCGATCGTCTTCATGCCGGTGTTCCTCCAGGTCGTGACGGGGGCGAGCGCCACGGGCTCCGGGCTGCTGCTGCTGCCGCTCCTGCTCGCCACCACGACCACGACGGCCGTGGTCGGCCGCGTGATCACGCGGACGGGGCGCTACAAGGCGTTCCCGGCCACCGGGCTCGTCCTGATGGCGGTCGGGCTCTTCCTGTTCGCGCAGATGGACGCGGGCACCTCCCGCGAGACCGCCGCGGCCTTCATGGTCGTGTTCGGCATCGGCTTCGGCATGGTGTCGCAGATCCTGGTGCTGGCGATCCAGAACGCGGTCGACCGCCGCGACATCGGGATCGCCACCGCCTCGGCCAACCTGTTCCGGGCGCTCGGCGGCGCCGTGGGCGTCGCCGTGTTCGGCGCGATCTTCGCCGGCAAGCTCGACAGCGGCCCAGGGGTCGACCCGGCCGGGGTGCATTCGGCTCCCGTCGCGGTCGCGGACGCCCTCCAGACGGTGTTCGCCATCGCGGCGCCGGTGGCCCTCGCGGCGGCCGTGGCGGTGCTCTTCCTCCGCGAGGTCCCGCTGCGCGGCCCGGGCGCTCAGCCGCGGGAGAAGCAGGCGGCACCTGCGGGACGGCCGGCGGCGGCGGGTGCGCGCTGAGCGGCCGCCGTCAGCTGCCGGCCGCGAGCCGCTCGGCCACGCGGTCGAGGAACCCGCCCCAGCCCTGCTTCGTGCGCTCGTACTGCTCCGGGGTCATGTGGCCGGTCTGCTCGAGGAGCATCTCGGTGCGGCCGTCGCCAAGGTCGGTCAGGACGACGGTCACGAGCTCGCGCGCCTCCTCGGCCGGCCGGTCGGTGACGGTGAAGACGAGCCGCTCCGGCTCCTCGACCTCCAGGTACTCGCCCACCCACTGGATCTCGAGCCGCCCGGGGCCGGCGAACATGGTCAGCCGCCAGCTTCCGCCGGGGCGGACGTCCATCGCCACCGTCTCGAGCGGAACCTCGCCCGTGGGCGCTCCGAACCAGTCGGCGAAGGCCTCCGGCTCGGTCCATTCCCTCCACACGCGCTCGCGCGGAGCGTCGAAGACACGCGTGAGCGCCAGGCCCTCAGCCACGGAGCCGTTCCTCCATCCGGTCGAATCCCTGCTCCCACAAGCCACGGTACGTCTCGAGCCAGTCCGTGGCCTCCTTGAGCCGGTCGCCTCTCAGCCGCGACGGCCGCAGCTGCGCTCTGCGACCGCGCTCGATCAGCCCGGCGCGCTCGAGCACCCGCAGGTGCTTGGACACGGCCTGGACCGTGATCGGAAGCGGGTTCGCCAGCTCCTTGACGCTGGCCTCACCCTCGGCGAGCCGGTCGAGGATGGCCCGGCGCGTGGGGTCCGCGAGGGCGGCGAAGGTGGCGTTGAGCTGGGCCGTGGACACGGGGGTTAACCGTATGGTTGCGCAACTACAGGGTTGAATATAGTGCCCGTTCCCGACGAGAAGGAGCAGCAATGGGCAGGATCGTGATCACCGAGTTCGTCTCGCTGGACGGCGTGATGGAGGACCCCGGAGGAGCGGAGGACTTCGAGCACGGGGGCTGGGCCTTCGAGTTCTCCCGCGGCGACGACGGCGACAAGTTCAAGCTCGACGAGACGATGGGCTCGGAGGCGCTCTTGCTCGGCCGCGCCACCTACGAGGGCTTCGCCGACGCCTGGCCTTCGCGCGAGGGCGAGTTCGCGGACAAGTTCAACAACATGCCGAAGTACGTCGTCTCCTCGACTCTCTCCGATCCCGAGTGGACCAACACGACGGTCCTGGGGGGCGATCTCGAGGAGTCCGTCCCGAAGCTCAGGGACGAGACCGACGGCGACGTCGTCGTCCACGGCAGCGCGCAGCTCGCCCAGGCCCTGCTGGAGAACGAGCTGGTCGACGAGCTCCGGCTGATGGTCTTCCCGGTCGTCCTCGGGAGCGGCAAGCGCCTGTTCGGGGAGACGCCCGACAAGAAGGGGCTGAAGCTCACCGACTCGAAGATCGTCGGCGACGGCGTCGCGATCCTGGTCTACGAGCCGGGTGCCGCGTCGGGCGGCGCGTAGCGGTTGTGGATCCCGAGCACGTTCCCGTCGGGATCCCGGAAGAACGCCTGGTGGCAGACCCCCGAGTCGAGGATGTCGCCCTGGAAGTCCACGCCGCGAGACTCGAGCTCGGCCTTCGCCGCGGCGACGTCGTCGACGTGAAGGGCGATCGGCACGTTGCTCGGCGAGAAGTCGACGCCGAACGCGTCCGTCTGCATCACCGCGAGCGTGAGCGAGCCCGTCTCGTACTCGGCGCCGGGCATGTTGCCCCAGCGCTTCCCGAACGGCAGCTCGAGCACCTCGCCGTAGAACTTCATCGCGGCGTCGATGTCCTGGGTCGGCACGCAGACGAAGTCCGTGCCTGAAACGAGCGATGCCATGGCTTCCTCCTGGGTCGTTGCCAGGTGGGTATCAAAGCTCAGCCGCGGGCCTGGCGCGCATCCGCCGCGGGTCCTCTACCGTGCCGGACATGAGCAGGGGGAGTCGGCGGCTCACTCGCCGCGGCTTCGTCCGGGCGGGGGCGGGACTCGCGGCGGCCGGGACGGGGCTCACGCGGCTGCCGATCTGGCAGCGCGCACTCGCGAGCACAGGTGTCCGCAAGCCGGGCTCGCTGCCCGATCCGAGGCGGCGCGCCGGCGCGCCCACGGAGCTGATGCCGTTCGACCACGTCGTGGTGGTGATGATGGAGAACCACTCCTTCGACAACTACTTCGGCATGCTGCCGCGGCGCGGGCATCCGAGGATCGACGGCTTCAGCTTCGACCGCCAGGGGCGGCCGTCCAACCGGCAGCCCTACCAGGACGGCTACGTCACGCCGGTCCACGCGACGAGCATGTGCCAGCCCGAGGGCGTCGACCAGACCTGGCGCGGCACGCACATCCAGATCGACGGCGGGAAGATGGACGGCTTTCCTCAGACCTCCAAGGGCTCGATGCTCTACTGGGACGAGAGCGACCTGCCCTTCTACTACTCGCTCGCGAAGACCTTCACGGTCGGCGAGCGCTGGTTCTGCTCCGCGCCCTGCCAGACGTTCCCCAACCGGCGCTTCCTGCTGGGTGCGACGGCCGACGGCCTGATCGCGACCGACACGACCAGCGTCCTCGACGACCCGCCTCCCAGCGGGACGATCTTCGACCACCTCAACGAGCACGGGATCGGCTGGACGAACTATTTCTCCGACCTGCCCGCGACGGGCGTCTGGTACAGCATCCCGCGCGACAACCTCGACAAGATCGCGCCGGTCGCGAAGTTCTACGCCGATTGCGCGGCCGGGACGCTGCCGTCCGTGAGCTTCGTGGACCCCGAGTTCGGCGCCTTGTCCGACGTGATGGGTGGGCTGTCGGCGGCCGTCGAGGCGATCCCGCAACTGGCCCCGCTCGCGAGCAAGGTCTCCTCGCAGGGCGGTGACGAGGAGAACCCGCAGAACATCGAGTACGGAGAGGCGTTCTGCGCGAGCGTCATCGACGCGGTGATCAAGTCGCCGGCCTGGCCGCGGACGCTGCTCATCTGGACCTACGACGAGCACGGTGGCTACTTCGACCACGTCCCACCGCCCGCGACGCTGCCGCCGGACAGCACGAGGCCGCGTCTCGGCCCCAACGACCCGCCTGGCGGCTACGACCTGCTCGGCCCGCGGGTCCCGTCGATCGTCGTCTCGCCCTATTCCAAGCCGGGCGGCATCACCCGGACGGTCCACGATCACACGTCGGTCCTGGCCACGATCGAGGCCAAGTGGAACCTCCCGGCGCTCACGTATCGCGATGCGAACGCCACGACCGTGATGGACTTCCTGGACACGCGAAAGCCGCGCCTGCTTCGGCCGCCGCCGCTTGCTGCGCACGGGTCCCTGCCCGGCAGCGTCGCGGGCTGCTCGAACGACGACCCGGAGCTCGTCGTTCGGCACTAGCTGCGCCGTTAGTCTCGTCCCGCCCATGCGTGTGATCGTCGTTGGAGCCGGAGTGGCCGGCCTGACGGTTGCCGACGCGGTCCGCTGTGCCGGCGCCGAGGTCGTCGTCCTCGAGGCGCGCGATCGCCTCGGCGGGCGCACCTGGACAGCCCCGCTGGGCCCCGGCACCGTCGACCTCGGTGCTGCATGGGTCCACGGCCCGGTCGGGAACCCGGTGGCCGAGGCTCTCGGCGAGGCGGGGATCGAGGCCCGCAACGACGGTCCCTACTACTCGCGGATGGCGGTCTGGGCGGGGGGCTGGGTGGACGCTCCCGGTGCGACGACGCTCACCGCCGCCGTCCAGGGAGATTGGGATCCGGCGGAGGCGCTGGCCGGTTCCGGCAGCGATCGTTTCGTCGACGGGGTGGAGTGGTACCTCGCGGATCGCGAGCTCGAGGGCAGCGCCCGCGAGCTGGCCAGGTTCGGGCTCCTGTGGATCGACGGTGCCCTCGTTAGCGCGGGTCCCCCGGAGCGCATCTCGCTGGCCGGAGTAGCGGCCTACATGGGCGGCAGCGGCGGCAATCTGGTGCCGAGCGGCGGCTACCGGATGCTCGTCGAGCGGCTGGCCGCCGGGCTCGACGTGCGCCTCGGCTCTCCGGTCAGCCGGGTGCAGCACGGCGCCGCCGGCGTGGTCGTCGACGCGGACGGGGAGTCATTCGAGGGCGATCGAGTGGTGGTCACGGCGCCGCTCGGCGTCCTGCGCGCCGGAGCGATCGCCTTCGACCCGCCGCTCGGGCCGAGCCACGCCGCCGCCGTGGAGCGGCTTGGAATGGCGACTCTCGAGAAGGTGGCGATGCGCTTCTCGGAGCGCTTCTGGCCGGACTCGGTCTGGCAGATCACCTACGTCGCCGAGGATCGGGCATTTCCGGTCTGGTTCGACTTCACGCGTCACGTGGGAGCGCCCACGCTGGTGAGCCTTTACAACCCGGCCACGGCACCGCGCCTCGCCGAGCTCCCCGCCGGCGAGCGCGCCGGAGCGGCCCTCGAGGCCCTTCGCGAGATGTTCGGGCCGGTCGCCGACCCCGAGGAGACCCTCGTGACCGACTGGAGCGGCGATCCGTGGGCCCATGGCTCCTACAGCTACGTGCCGCTCGGCGCCACGGCGGAGGAGATGGGGCGCCTGGCGGCTCCCGTCTCCGACCGCTTGATCCTGGCGGGCGAGGCCACGACGCCGAGTTCCTATGGCACGGTGCACGGCGCCTTCCGCTCGGGGCTCAGGGCGGCCACCCATGCGCTCGGCAAGCGGCCCGAGCTGCTCTCCCTCGGGAAGGTCTCGCCGGGCTGGCTCGGCTAGCCCGCTCGGGACCCGGCGCAGCGATGGCGCCAGCTTAGATCGGGTCCCGCCGAGTTAGTAGCCGCGCCCGGCGGGGAAAGGCATGAACGGGAGGGGTCGATCCGGGTCAGGAGGACCGAATGAGGATCGCCGCGCTCATCACATGGGTTGCCACCGCAGGGTTCGGCTTCACCATGCTCTGGATCTGGGTTGGGCGAGGCGGCGTCAGCTCGCGCTTCCGCCGCCGGCTCACGTCCCGGCGCTTGCTCGTGCACATCGTTCCCGCGGTGACGGGCCTGCTGGTCTGGATCGCCTTCGTGGCCGACGGGGCGGCGGCGTTGGGCTGGGTGGCCTTCGCCCTGCTCGCCTCGGTGGGCGGGCTCGGATTCTGGAACTTCTTCCTCTGGCAGAAGCGCCGGCTGGGCGTGCTTCGCGCCACCCCGAACCACTGGAACCTTCCGCCTGGGCTGGCCGGCAACGAGCAGATACCGGCCGAGCAGCACTTCCCGGTCGTCTCCGTCTTCCTCCACGGTGTGCTGGCGGTGACCACGGTAGCTCTGGTGCTCCTCGCCAACCTCTCGGCCGGCTCGGACGACGACAAGGTCGAGGCCGCCCCGGCCCGCGCGTCCGTGGATCGCGCGCCCCCGCAGGTGAGGCTGCGCATACCCGCCGTCCAGAGCGTCGCGCGCACGGGCGGTGTCACCGCCACCGTGGTCTGCGACGAGCGCTGCTCGACGGGTCTCTCTGCCGGGTTCATCACGGCCGCCGGCGTCCACCGGCTGCTCCTCTATACGCGCGGCATCACCAATCCAGGCAAGCCCCTCCGTCTGCGCGCCGAGCTGACGGAGACCGAGAGTGGCGAGCTCGAACGACGCGGAGAGCTGGTGACGAGGACGGCGGTCAGGGCCTGTGACAGCGCCGGCAACTGCACCCCCCTGATGCACCGGAGGGTGCGTCTGAGGCCCTAGGCCGGCCTCTGCCAGTCGGGCCGTAGCGCCTTCATTCGAGCGGCTTGAGCGTGACGCGCGCCGTGGCGGGCATCGCTGGGTCATTCTCGCCTAGAGTGGCCGCTGCATGGCCGAGACCTACACGAGCGGACTCTGGACCGTCAAGCCTGGCGAGGAGGATGCCTTCGTCCGGGAGTGGACGGAGTTCGTGACCTGGGCGAGCGGCTTCGACGGCTCGGGAGCGTTCCGGCTCGTCCGCGACCTGGACCAACCGAACACCTACCTCAGCTTCGCCCCCTGGGAGAGCTTCGAGGCTCAGCAGGCGTGGAAGGGCGAGCCGGAGTTCCGCGAGCGGATCGGGCGCGTGCGCGGCCACTGCGAGGACTTCCGGCCCCTCGTGTACGAGCTGATCACCGAGGTGACGTAGGCGGGGGGTCGCTCGCGGCGACGCCTGCGGCGACCTCCACGATCTCGGTGAGCTCCTCTTCGGGCCGGCCGGGCGGCAGGACGAGGTGCACGCTGTCCGCGCCCGCGCTCAACCAGGCGGCGATCGCATCCCGGGTGCGATCGTAGGTCGCGAAGAGCGTGACCTCGCTGGCGAGAGTCTCCGCAACCGCGGGCAGCTCGGGCTCGCGGTTGCCATCGGCCGCCTCGACGACCGCCTCCAGGCCGGCTGCCATCCCGAAGCGCTCTCCGAGCATCCGCGGATACAGCGGTCCCATCCGGGTCGCGTAGGTCGACAGCCACCAGGCGGCGAGCCGGCGGGCGCCCTCCTCGTCGCCGGCGAGCGCCACCGGGACACCAACCCCGACGTGGGTCGGGGTAGGCGCTTCGGCCCGCGATTCGCCCTCCTGCAGGAGAGCCCGCCCGTCCTGGATGCGCGATCGTGCCCACAGGAAGGGCGCCCACTCGTCGGCGAGTTCCCCGGCCAGCCGGATCGAGCCCGAAGACAGCGCCGCCAGCACGAGCGGCACCGGCACCTCGGGCGCGACCCCCAAGCGCAAGGGCCGAGCGCCCGGCGCGGGATTCGGGAGCCGGTCGCCGGCCAGCAGAGCGCGAACTGCCGTCAACGTCTCGCGTAGGCGCGCGAGCGGCCGGTCCCACTCGATGCCGTGGAACCCCTCCACCAACGGCGGGCTGCTGGCGCCGATGCCGAGCGAGAACCGACCTGCGGAGGAGCGCTGGAGGCCGGCCGCGCCGAGAGCGATCGTCGCCGGCGTCCGCCCCCACGCGGATATGACCGAGGTACCGAGGCCGATGCGCGACGTCCGCAGGGCAGCCTCCGCCAGCAAGATCGTCGAGTCGAGAGTCCACCCCTCGGCGACCTCCACGCGAGCGAGACCCAACTCGTCCGCCCGGATGGCGAGCCGCAAGATGACGTCCGCGCGCGTCTCGAAGGGAGTGAAACCGACGCCGACGCGCATGCGTTCACCATCTCCACACGGCGCTGGGGAGTCAAGCCGGCCGGGTCACGTCGAGGCTGCGACGCATCCGGCCGGGAGGTGTGCTTCCATGCCGGGCGACAGGAAAGCCGAGTCTCCGCGGCCACCGGTCGCGGGGAGCGGGGGAACCAATTGGGGCCGCAAGGCCCCGGGGGCGAATCGTCGCAGCCGTGCGACGTAGCGCTTGTCGGCGCGAGCCCGTCAGCTCACCTCGTAGGCACGAGATAAAGGGGACCCACGTTGGTGCACGACCGATTTCGTGTACGGGCGACGCGCTGCCTGATGGCTGCCGCGTGCGCTCTGCCACTCCTGCTCGCGGGCCACACGCTCGCTGCCAGCGGCGCCGAGCCGACCGCACAGCCCGCGGCGGACGCCCGCGGGGTGGCTCCTGACTCGCCCAACCCGCTCGCAGGGCTCCGCTTCTTCGTGGACAACCGCGAGCCCTCCTGGCGCCAGTGGCGGCGCTACCGGAGGGAGGGCCAGAGCTCCCGCGCGAGCCTGATGTGGCAAGTCGCCGGCCAACCGAAGTTCAGGTGGTTCGGAAGGTTCACGAGACCGGTCGGCAGGATCGCGAGGACGTACATCGACCGCGCCGAGGCCCAAGGGGCCGTTCCGTTGATGGTCGTCATGCGCCACCAGGGCCGCTCCTGCGGTCCCTCCTATGCCGCGGGTGGCTCCCGGGAGGACCGCCGCACGCGCAGCTGGTACCGCAGCTTCGCCGCCGCCGTCGGCACGAGCCGGGTGGTGATCGCCTTCGAGCCGGACTCGCTCGGAACGGTCGACTGCCTCTCTCGCAAGCGCCGGATGGCGCGGCTGCGCACGCTCCGCTACGGCGTGGACGTGCTGTCGCAGCTACCGAACGCCACCATCTACCTCGAGGGCGGCGCCTCGGATTGGGAGCCCGCGGCGCGCACGGCGCGCCAGCTGCGCTTCATCGGCATCGACAAGGTGCGCGGGTTCATGCTCAACGTGACCCACTACGACTGGACCCGCAACAACATCCGCCACGGACTCGCCATCTCGCGCCGCGTGGGCGGCAAGCCCTTCATCATCTCGACCGCCTTCAACGGCCGCGGTCCGGTGCACTACCGCCGCTGGATCAGCCACAGACGCCACAAGTGGAAGACGATCACCGTCTGGTGCCATCCGCTCAAGCGCGGGCTGGGCACCCCGCCCACGACGCAGACCTCGAACTCCAAGGTCGACGCCTACATGTGGATCGGGCGACCGGGCTACTCGGGCGGCCGCTGCAACGGCGGCCCGATGCCCGTCGGCTCCTGGTGGGCCAAGCGGGCGCTGATGTTCGCTCGCTACGCGACGCGCTGGGAGGGACCGCCGGCCGGCACGCACTTCGGGCACCTCCGGAGGTACTCCTTGCGCGCCCTGGGCGCGCGCTAGCCCAGGCGCCTTACGCGAGGCGCGTGGATGGCGTCGGCGCAAAGGCCAGAGCGTGACCTATCAAGGTCGCACCACCCTCACGAGCCGGCGATACATGCCGGTACTTCCTTCGTAGGTTTCGGCCGCTGAGCGCTCACCCAAATCGGTCGCGTAAGCGCGCTTTCCGGGTTAGCATCGCGATCTGGGGACGGGCATCCACATCAGGCGCCGGCGGGTCTGGCGCGCCGCCGCGGTGATGGTTGCGCTCGCGGCCCTTGTCGGCGCGACGCCCGCCGCGGCCGCGGCCAAGGGCCCCGCCCGCCCGCCCGTCGTGCTTCTCACCCTTGACGAGTTCCCGCTCGACAGCCTGCTCGGGCCCGACGGGCGGATCGACGCGGAGCGCTACCCCAACTTCGCGGCCCTCGCGGCGACGTCGTCCTGGTTCCCTGACGCCACCACCGTCTACGACGAGACGATCCGGGCCGTGCCGGCGATCCTCGACGCGAGGCTGCCGCGTCCCGAGGCGCTCAACACCCTGGCCGACCACCCGCAGAACGCGTTCACGCTGTTCGGGGGGGCCGGATACCGGGTCGTGGCGAGCGAGGAGGCGACCGCGATGTGCCCGCGCCGCTACTGCCCGGGTGCTCCCGAGACGTCCGCGATGCGCCACTACCTGGCGGGCGGGCGCGTGCACCGCTTCGACCGCTGGCTGCGCGAGATCGAGCCCGGGCCGCCGGCGTTCTACTACAAGCATCTGTTCCTGCCCCACGGACCGCGCCGGTACCTCCCCTCGGGCAAGGAGATCGCGCCTTCCCGGCCGGGACCGCTGTCCGGCCTCACCGGCCCGGCGGGGTTCTTCGACCGCGGTCTGACCAACGAGAACCATGCGCGTTACCTGCTCCAGCTCGGGTTCACCGACCGTCTGCTCGGGAGGCTGATCCGGCGGCTGCGCAGCCGCGGAATGTTCGACCGCGCACTCGTCGTCGTGACCGCCGACCACGGGTTCGCATTCGACGTGGGCGTGCCCGACAGGCGGAGCGTGACTCGGCGCAACATCGACGAGATCGCCCCGGTCCCGCTCTTCATCAAGGGCCCGGGGCAACGGCGAGCGCACGTTGGCATGCAGTACGCGCGAACCGTCGACGTCCTCCCGACCATCGCCGGGATCGCCGGGCTGCGCATTCCCTGGCACCACGCGGGCCGGCCGGTCTGGGACCCCTCGGTGCGCTCCCGGCGGGGGGTGAGAATCGTAGCCCGCGACTTCTCCCACAGCGTGACGATAGGCGCGCGGCACCTGTTGGAGCGGCGCCGGGCGAACATCCTCCGTGCCTGGCATCTCTTCGGGACGGGAGCCGAGAGCAGGCGGCTCTACGGCTCGCCCTACGGCGCGCTGTACAGGGTCGGGCCTCACCCGAGCCTCATCGACCGGAAGGTCTCGTCAGTGCGCGGCGGCACACCGAGCCGCGCCCACGTGAGACTGCCGGACGCTCACCGCTGGCGCGCGGTCGACACGCGCTCGCCGGTGCTGCCGGTGAAGGTCGCGGGCGTGATCACGCAGCCCGGGCACCGGACCGAGCGCGACCTCGCGGTGGCCGTCAACGGCCGCGTGCGGGCCGTGGGGCGCAGCGTACGCCTCCGCGGAGGCCATGACGAGCTGTTCTCGGTGCTCGTCCCCGAGCACGCGCTTCGCCAGGGGCGCAACAGCGTGCGGGTGTACGAGGTAACCGGACGTGGCAGCCGGCTGGCCCTCCACCCAATGAAGGGCGACGGCTGAAGCTTCCGCGGCGCTTCCACGGGCGAGATACTGCGCGCGCGATGGCGCAGGAGAACGTGGAGGTGGTGCGGCACCCCTTGACACTGGCGGCCCATTCCAGCCGTCGCATTGAGGAGCGTCTCGCGCTGCGGCTTCCGTACATCCAGAGCTTGGTGGCTCGCGTTTGGTCGAAGCGCCCTTTGCACTCTCGGCTGCGCCAGGCGATCTTGCCTCGACTCGTGCGCTCGGGGTTTGAGGCTGCCAATCGCGGAGACTTCGCGGTGGCGTTCGCGAACTATGACCCTGACATCCAGTTCTTTCCGCCGACGGGCCTGGTCGGACTTGGTGACGAGCCCTCGTACCGCGGCCTCGAAGCGCGCGTTCGATATCAAGGGCAGTGGCGCGCCGAATGGGGAGACTTTCGCTATGAACCCGACGAGCTGAGAGACCTCGGAGACCGCCTCCTGGTGATCGGCCGCATCAAGAGCGGCGGCCTAAGCAGCGGGGCCAAGCTCGATAGCGACTACGCCAATCTCTTCACACTCTCGGCCGGACGCGTGATCCGCGAGCAGACGTACTTCAACCGGGCCGAGGGCCTCGAAGCCGTGGGGCTCCAGGAGTAGGCGATGGAGCTAGCCGGACTCGAACCGGCGACCTCCTGGGTGCGATCCAGGCGCTCTCCCAACTGAGCTATAGCCCCGTGAGCTGCCCGCTCGGGCGGGAGCGCCCCCATGGTAGCGGCGTTGCAGGGGCGAAAGGACGAATACGGATCGCACGAAACTAACCTTCATGCAAGGGTTTTGGCCGGTTAGATGAGCTTCCGGACCTGGCTGCGAGTCTTCTTCTTCTCGATCGTGATCATCCCGATGATCGCGGTGACGCTGGTTCTCTTCAAGCTCACCGGGGACAGCGAGACCGGACGGGCGGATGCCGGAATCGCGGCGGGGCTGCGAAACGCCTTTGCGGTCTACACCGACGACGCGAGCAAGGCCACGCCCGCCCTGCGGGCGGCCGCGCGCGACCCCGAGCTGCGCGCGGCTCTGCTGGCGCGCAGGAACCGCGCCGCGGCGGCCCGGATGAACGCCCTGCTGCGAAACGACCCTACGGTCGCGGCGATCGTCTTCTACGACGCGAGCGGCAAACGCGCGGCCGGGGCGGGCTCGCCGGACGCGGTGGCCGCCCGGAGCGCGCCGCTGACCCGGGCGAACGGGCGGAAGTTCGGCACCCTGGCGGTGTCGGTCACCTACGCCGACGCCTTCGTCCGCGAGGTGCAGCGGCTCTCCGGCCGCGAGGTGAGCGTCTTCCGCCGCGGCAACAGGCTCGCCTCGACCCTCCCTGGCGCCCGCCCGAGCGCCGAGCTCGCGACCGCCGACGAGTCGCACGACTTCGACATCCACGGCAAGGACTACCGCGGCCGCGTCGACCGCGTGGACGAGTCCGTCGGCCCGCCCGTCGACATCGCGGTCTTCCGCGAGGCGCACGACATCGGCACCGCGATCGCCGACAGTCGCTTCCTGATCGGAGTGATCCTGGTCGCGGTGCTGCTCGGCGCGCTCGGCTTCTCCGCGCTCGTGGTGCGCGCGCTTCAGAACCAGATCGGGGAGTTCCTGGAGGCGGCGCGGCGGCTGGCGCGCGGGGACTTCGAGCACCCGGTGCCGACCTCCGGCCGAGACGAGTTCTCGGCGCTCGGTGAGGAGTTCAACAGCATGTCCGAGCAGCTCGCGGCCAAGATCGAGGAGGTCAACCGCAAGCGGCGGGAGCTCGAGGGGACGATCCGGCGCGTAGGTGACGCCTTCGCCTCGGGCCTGGATCCGCAGCAGGTGGCGGGGATCACGATCAAGTCGGCGGTCGACGCCTGCGACGCCCGGGCGGGCCGCGCCCTGGCGCTCGACGCTCGCATCTTCCGCAACGTGTCGACCGGGACCGTCGAAGGGCCCCTGGCGCGCGCCATGGAGGCGGCGGAGAAGGCCGCCTTCGAGCCTCGGCCTTCGGTGGGCAGGGAGCTGATGGAGGGCGACGAGGACGACGACGAGCTGAGGCGCGCCTTCCAGGCCACGATCGAGGGAGGGCACGCGATTGCCGTCCCGATGGCCGCCCGGATGGGCATGAGCACCCACCCCCAGTACGTCGGCGTCGTCTCGATTGCGCGCTACGGGCAGCCGTTCCCGCGCGAGGACGAGGAGCTGCTTGAGTACCTGGCCGGCCAGGCGGTCGTGTCGATCGAGAACTCGAGCCTCCACGAGACCGTTCAGCGCCAGGCCGTGACCGACGAGCTGACCGGCCTCTCGAACGTTCGCGAGCTGCATACGGTCCTCGATCGCGAGGTCGAGCGCAGCCGCCGCTTCGCCAGCCCGCTCGGGCTCGTGATGCTCGACATCGACGACTTCAAGCAGGTGAACGACACCTACGGCCACCAGCAGGGGGACGAGGTCCTCGCAGCGGTGGCCTCGGTGCTGCGCGACCACTCCCGTGACATCGACGAGCCCGCCCGCTACGGGGGCGAGGAGCTCGTCGTGGTGCTGCCCCAGACGGACTGCCTGGGCGCCGCCCAGCTGGCGGAGCGCATGCGCGAGGCGGTCGAGCGGCTGCGCGTCTCGAGCGCGACGGGCAATGGCAAGCTGTCGATCACGGCGAGCTTCGGAGTGGCCTCCATACCGGACACCGCCGCCGACAAGGGCTCCCTCATCGCGGCCGCCGACGCAGCTCTCTACCGGGCCAAGCGGGGCGGCAAGAACCGCGTCGAGCGCGCCGGCCCGGTGCCCGCCCCGGGCTGAGCCCTCCCGGGCGACCTCGATAGGGTTCCGCGGGGATGGGAGTTCTCGAGGAAGCCATCCGCGAGCACCTCGAGCTCAAGCGCAAGCACGGCGCGAGCGACGAAGAGGTCGAGCGGAAGGAGCTGGAGGCCCTCGGCCCGGCACGCCGGGAGTTCGAGGAGCGTGCCGAGGAGGAGGACGAGGCCGCTGCGACCGCCGAGGCGGAGCCGGAGGCCGCCTCCGAGCCGCCCGTGGCCGAGCCGCCCCTGGCGGAACAGCCCACCGAGCTCCACCCTCCGCCCTCTCCGGACCTGGAGCCGACGGCACACGACGAGCCTCAGATCGCCGAGCCCGCCGTGACGCGGCTCCACGAGTCGCCCGCCGCCGAGCCGGACTTCGCCGAGGACGAGGAAGAGGAAGAGGAAGCGGCAGACCGGCGCCCGCCGCAGGACTGGGACTTCGACTGAAGGAGTTGCGGCGGAGGTCGCCCGCCCCGGCGACCCCCGCCTTCGCAACTCAGCGGCGTCCCGTGCCGCTAATCGACGGAACCCTCCATGCCGTCGTAGGAGGCTTCTCGACCCCCCTCGAGGCCCCGCTTAGGAAGGCGCCCCGACCCTAGGACAGGTGTCCAGGTGGCCTAACTGATGTATCCGCGGGTCGTGGCGGCCTCGACCACGCGCTCGATGCCCACCTCGAAGGCCGCGACCCGCATCGAGACATCGTCCTGGCGGGCCTTGGCCGACACCTCGCGGAACGCCTTGCGCATGATCCGGCCGAGCCGGTCGTTGACCTCGCGCTCGTCCCAGCGGAAGTGCTGGAGGTTCTGCACCCACTCGAAGTAGGAGACGACCACGCCGCCGGCGTTGGCCATCACGTCCGGCACCACCATGATCCCGCGGTCTTCGAGGATGTCGTTGGCGGCGGGGGTCGTGGGGCTGTTGGCGCCCTCCACCAGGATCCGGCAGCGGAGCCGGTCGGCGTTGCCCCTGTGGATCATTCCGCCGAGCGCCGCGGGGATGAACACCTCGCACTCGGTCTCGAGCAGCTCCGTGGGGCTGATCTGCTCGACGCCCGGGCCGTCGAAGTCCACCACGTCGCCCCCCTCATCAACGTGCCGGGCGAGCTCCTCGGCGTCGATGCCGTTCTCCGACCGGATCGCGCCGCTCGCGGCCGACGCGCCCACGAGCTTCGCCCCGAGCTGCTGCATGATCCGCGCGGCCCAGGAGCCGACGTTGCCGTAGCCCTGGACCACGACGCGCGTGTCCTGCGGGGTGATGTCGAGCTGGGGCGCGGCCTCGCGGTACATGTAGACCACTCCCCGGCCGGTCGCCGACTCGCGCCCGTACGACCCCTCGAGAGCGATCGGCTTGCCGGTTACGCAGGCCGGCGTGTGGCCGTGCAGCTTGCCGTACTCGTCCATCAGCCAGGCCATCGTCTGCGCGTCGGTGCCGACATCCGGCGCCGGGATGTCCCGGGTCGGGCCCAGCACCTTCTCGACCTTGTCCATGAACGACCGGGCGACCGCCTGGACCTCGGAGCGCTCCAGCTCGTGCGGGTCGACGTTCACGCCGCCCTTGGCGCCGCCGTAGGGGATGCCGGCGATCGCCGTCTTCCAGGTCATCAGCTCGGCGAGGGCACGCACCTCATCGAGATCGACCTCCGGGTGGAAGCGGATCCCGCCCTTGTAGGGGCCGCGGGCGCCGTTGTGCTGGACGCGGTAGCCGGAGAAGACGTGGATCTCGCCGTCGCTCAGCTTGACCGGGATCTGGACGCGTACCTCGCGGTAGGAGGAGCGGAACACGGCGGCGAGGTCGCCGCGCAGCTCGAGCCGCTCGGTGGCCCGGTCGAAGTAGTGGCGGACGATCTCGTGGTTGGAGAGCTCGGCGCGCTCGTCGGGGGCCGGCACCCGCGGGCCCTGACCGTCGGCGCTTGCATCTTCCTTGAGCTTCTCGGCCTGGTCAGCCATGACGCTTCGCTTCCCAGATCTTCTCATGGGCAATCGCCCTTGGGTGGCCGCGAAATAGACTGCCCGCGCCATCAAGGTCCACCACCTCAACTGCGGAACGATGTGCCCGCGCGGCGC
>DASXBA010000082.1:0-52773 GCA_036406475.1 Thermoleophilaceae bacterium
ACCTGTCCGTGGACGGCCACGGCGAGCGCGGCTCGCTCGACGCCTGGGCGACTTTGTCGGCGCTGGCCGCCGTGACGGAGACGGTCCGGCTCGGGACGATGGTCTCCCCCGCCACCTTCCGCCACCCCTCCGAGCTGGCCAAGGTGGTTGTCAGCGCCGACCACGTGTCGGGCGGGCGCGTGGAGCTCGGCCTGGGCAGCGGCTGGCTCGAGGAGGAGCACACGGCCTACGGCTTCCCCTTCCCTCCGCTCGGCGAGCGCCTCGAGCGGCTCGAGGAGCAGCTAGAGGTGGTGGCCGGCGAGTGGGCCGAGGGACCGTTCTCGTTCGAGGGCAGGCACTACTCGGTCAAGGACGTGGAGGCCCTGCCCAAGCCCGTTCAGCGGCCGCGGCCCAACCTGATCCTCGGCGGGCAGGGCGGCCGCCGCAGCCTGGCGCTCGCCGCCCGCTACGCCGACGAGTACAACACCTTCTACAAGACGCCCGCCGAGCTCTCGGAGATCCGGCGCGACCTCGACGCCGCCTGCCGCGAGCAGGGCCGCGACCCGATCCCGCTATCGCTCATGACCGGCTGGCTCACGGGCCGCGACCGCGACGACCTCCTCGAGCGCGCCGGCCGACTGGCCGACTGGCGCGGCCACGACGGTGGCGGCCAGAGCTTCCTCGAGAGCGTGCCGGAGCAATGGATCGCGGGGACGCCCGTCGAGGTGGGCGCGCGGCTCGAGGAGCTGTCCGCCGCCGGCGTCGAGCGGGTGATGTGCCAGCAGCTGCTGCATCGCGACCTCGACGCGGTCGCGCAGATCGGCGAGCTCAGGGTGACCTGAGTCGGAAGTCCGCGTTCAGCTTCCCGAGCGACTGGGCGGGCCTGGCGACGCACGCGAGCGGAGTCGATGCCAGAGCATCGACGAGCGAGCGGATGGCGTCAGGCGCGTCCAGGTGCCGGGAAGGTGCCGGCGGAATGACGACTCAGGTCACTTAGTTCGAGGCGGCCAGCTCGGCCGGCGCCTCGGCCGCCGGCCTGGGCGCCGAGCGCATCACCACGCGAGCGCCGTTCTTCGGCACGAAGGTGATCCCGCGGCGGACGCCCTTGTCCTCGCGGCGGTCGGCCGCGACCAGGTCGGTCCGCTCGATCACCCGGCGGACCACCGTGTGCATCTCGAAGAGGGCGAAGCTGGCGCCGATGCAGCGGCGGGTGCCGCCGCCGAACGGGAGCCAGGTGTAGGTGTCGGGCGCGTCGTCGCCTAGGAAGCGCTCCGGGCGGAACTCGCGCGGGCTGTCGTAGCGGTCGCCGCGCCGGTGGATCGCCGCGATCGACGGGTTCAGCTCGATCCCCACCGGAATCGTGTAGCCGCCGAGCTCGAACGGCTCCTCGCGCACCTTGCGGCCCACGCCCAGGATCACCGGCTTGAGCCGCAGCGCCTCCTTGGTCACGGCCTCGAGGTAGGCGCGGTCGCCGGCGGCCAGCGAGGCGCGCAGGCGGTCGAGCGCGCGCGGGCTGTGGGTCAGGAGCTCGAAGGTCCAGGCGAGGCCGGTGGCGGTCGTCTCGTGCCCGGCGACCAGCAGGGTGACCAGCTCGTCGCGCAGCTCGACGTCCGTCATCGCGTGGCCGTCCTCGTCGCGGGCGAGCAGCAGCATCGAGAAGACGTCCTCGCGCTCTTCCAGGTCCGTCGCCTCCCGACGCCGCGCGATCTCGTCGTAGATCAGTTCGTCGACGGCGGCGCGCTGGGCCTCGAAGTCGCCCCCGACGCCGGTGCCGAAGCGGCCGCCGCTGAGGGCGAACAGGAGCAGGCCGGCGCGGTTGGAGGTCGGGTCGAGCAGCTCGCGAACCCGGCGCTTGAGCTCCTCCAGCCGTTGGCCCTCGTCGACCCCGAAGACCGTCCGCAGGATCACGTCGAGGGTGAGCGACTGCATCTCCGGGAGCAGCGCGAAGGGCCGGCCGACCGGCCACGAGTCGATCGTACGGTCGGCCGCCTCCCGCATGACGTCCTCGTAGGCGCGCATGCGCTCGCCGTGGAACGGCGGCAGGAGCAGCTTGCGCTCGCGCAGGTGCTCGGCGCCGTCGAGCAGCAGCAGCGAGTGCTCCCCCACCACCGGCTCGAGCACAGCGTTGGCCTCGCCCGCGCGCAGCTGGTTCGGCTTGCCGCGGAAGACCTGCTTGACGAGGCCCGGCTCGAAGACCATCACGAAGCACGGGTCGAACAGCGTCCGGAAGGTGACCATGTCGCCGTAGCGGCGCCGGTTCCAGTCGACCCAGCGGGCCGACTGGAAGATGAAGCCCGCGGTCTGGAGCCAGCGCGGGAGCTTGGGGCCTGGAGGAAGGCTGCCGTTCAGCACTGAACCGGACCATGGTAGTCCGGTGGCGGCGGGTGGTCCTTGCACTCGGGGCTGCCCTGGATGATGTCCTGGCCCTGCTGGCTGTCGACCGACGGCGTGCCGGAAGTGGAGCCGCCGCTCGTAGTTCCGCCGCTCGTCGAGCCGCCGCTGGTGGTGCCGCCCGTCTGGTCCGTGGTGGTGCCGCCGGCCGTTCCGTTCGCAACCGCCTCCTGCCCGTCGGCGAGCCCCTTGCGCTCGCCGGCGGCGTCGCCGTCCTCGCGACCCTTCTTCTTGCCGGCACTGAGGCCGCGCTCCCTGCCCTTGGCATAGGCGGTGGCCTTGGAGGCCTTGGCGGCGGCGGCCTTGGCGCTGTCGCGCGCATCGCGGGCGTCGGACGCCGAGGAGGCGGTGATGTGCCCGATGCCGAACCCGAGAAGGGCGAGGGCGACGGTGCCGGCGACGATCGCGAGCGTGGCCCTCACTGGCCCGATCCCGTTCCGGTGGTGCCGGTCGTCGTGGTGCCCGTGCCGCTGGTCGTCTCGGTGGCGGTCTTGTACGCGTTCTTGTAGGACTTCTTGTAGGTCTGGTCGTAGCCGCGCTTGTGGCCGACCTTGTAGCCGGCGTTGTAGCCGTCGCGTGTGGTGGCCTTGGTGCTCTCGTGCTTGCCCGCCGCTGTGCCCTCGGCGCGGGCGGCGTCCACGTCGTGGCCGCCCGAGCGGCCGATCAGGAAGCCACCGAGCGCAGCACAGATGCCGATGCAGCCGACCGCGGCGAGCACCCTGCGCCGGTGCGCAGCCTCGGCGGAGGCCGGTCCGAGCACCATTGTGGCGGGCCGCTCGTCCACGGGCTCGACCTGTGGGAGGTCGGTCATGCAGGTGGAATGGTGGCAGCAGCGCGGGTCAGACGCGACTTTCCGCACGCCTCGTTGCCGCGAGCGTCGCCGCGGCCAGAAGGGCGAAGGTCGCGCAGGTGCCCCAGGCCTCGGCGAACAGGTCGTGCTCGGCCAGCAGCCCCACGATCAGCGGGCCGATCACCGCGCCGGTGAAGAGCCCCGTCATCAGGACGCCCACCGCCCAGGCGGGCGCGTCCGGGCAGCGCTGCACCACCGCCAGGTTGAGCCCGCCCGGCCAGGCCCAGCCGAGGGCGCCGGTGAAGAGCGCGGCCGCCACCACGATCCCCGGCGTCCCCGTGATCAGCAGCAGGTAGCCGATCACGCTGGCGGCGAGCATGGCGGTGACGGGCCGGAGCGGCTCCTGGCTGGCGCGGTCGGCGTGGACGCCGAGCCCGATCCGGCTGAGCGTGGCCATGAGGCTCACCCCGCCCAGGAGGAGGCCGGCCTCTGCGTCGCTGAGGCCGTGGTCCACCGAGTAGCTGACGAGAAAGGAGACGAAGCCCACCCCGGCGGCGCTCGCGAGCACCGCGGCCAGGCCGAGGGCGTGAACGGAGGTGAGGCCGCTGGTGCGACGGCCCCGGGGAGTCGCGGCCGCCACGGCCTCCCAGCGCGGGGCGGCCGCGCAGGCGACGACCGTGAGGACCGCCGCTCCGACGTACGCCCAGCGCCAGCCGAACGGGATCGCCACCGCCGGCAGCGCGAGGCCGGCGAGCAGCGCGCCGAGCGAAGCGCCGGACTGCTGGGCGCCGAACGCCAGGCCGTGCTTGCGGCCCGCGACCTCGCGCTTGAGCAGCGTGCTCACGGTCGGCGAGCCGAGCGCATTGCCCACGCCGCCGAGCAGCAGCAGCGCCGCGAGGCCCGCGGCCGAGTGTGCGAGCAGGGCAACGCCGACGCAGCAGGCGCCGGTGGTGCAGGCCACGAGCGCCGTGCCGCGCCCCGCGCCCAGGCGGTCCACGAGCCGGCCCGCGGGGATCGAGCCCACCGCCGACACGACGTAGAAGAGCGCGATCGAGAGGCCCAGCGCCGAGTCGCCGAAGGCGAAGTCGTGCCGGATCCGCGGCGCCAGGCTCGCGGTGAGGAAGCCCGGCATCACAGTGCCCACGATGATCGCGACGCCCGTGACGAGCGAGCGCCGGCCGCGCGTCCCCAGGCCGTCCTCTTGTCCGATTGCTGTGGCGATTGCGCCTAAATGAGTACCCGGCTGGGGAAGGAAGTAAGGCGATGAGCGAGAGAACGCAGGTCGGCATCGTCGGGGCGGGCCCCGCCGGCCTCGTGCTCGGGCACCTCCTCCACCTGAATGGAATCGACTCGGTGGTGCTCGAGGACCGCAGCCGCGACTACGTCGAGAAGCGGATCCGCGCGGGCGTGCTCGAGCAGGGGACGGTGGACCTGCTGATCGAGATGGGCGTCGGCGAGCGGCTGGAGCGCGAGGGCCTCGTTCACCACGGCGTCGAGCTCCGCTTCGGGGGCCAGGGGCACCGGATCGCGTTCGACGAGCTCACCGGCGGCAAGGGCATCACGATCTACGGCCAGCAGGAGGTGGTCAAGGACCTGATCGCCGCCCGGCTCGAAACCGACCGGCCGCTGTTCTTCGAGGTCGACGACGTCCGGCCCGAGGGGATCGAGAGCGACAGCCCGCTGCTCCGCTTCCGCCACGAGGGCGAGGAGCACGAGCTCGAATGCGACTTCGTCGCCGGCTGCGACGGCTTCCACGGAGTCTGCCGCGGCTGCGTGCCCGAGGGCGTTCTCACCGAGCACGAGCACGTCTATCCGTTCGGCTGGCTCGGAATCCTCGCCGAGGTCGCCCCCTCCAGCGAAGAGCTCATCTACTGCCATTCCAACCGCGGCTTCGCGCTCCACAGCATGCGCTCGCCCTCGCTCACCCGGCTCTACCTCCAGTGCGAGCCCGACGAGCCGATCGACGACTGGCCCGACGAGCGCATCTGGGAGGAGCTCCAGGCCCGGCTCGAGAGCCCCGGCTGGTCGCTCGGCGAGGGGCCGATCGTGGAGAAGGGCGTCACGCCGCTCCGCAGCTTCGTGGCCGAGCCGATGCAGCACGGCCGCCTCTTCCTGGCCGGCGACGCCGTGCACATCGTCCCCGCCACCGGCGCCAAGGGCCTGAACCTCGCGGTGGCCGACGTGCGCGCGCTCGCCGAGGGCTTCACGCGCTTCTTCGAGGACGGCGACCGGTCGCTGCTGGACCGGTACTCCGAGCGCTGCCTCGGCCACGTCTGGCACGCGCAGTACTTCGCCTGGTGGATGACGCAGATGCTCCACCGGATGCCCGACGACGAGAGCGGCTTCCTCGCCAAGCTTCAGCGCGCCCAGCTGAACCACGTCGTCAGCTCGCGGGCGGCCGCCACCGCGCTGGCAGAGAACTACGTGGGGATCAGGTAGATGGTCCCGGTCACCCTCGCTGTGAACGCCTACGACCACGTCCGCGACCTCAGTGTCGAGGGCGTCGACCTGACCGTGGTCCACCACCCGGTCGAGGAGATCTTCTTCCGCTTCACGCACTACCGCGAGTGGGAGGTCTCGGAGCTCTCGCTCGCCAAGTACAGCTCGCTGCGGGCGGCCGGCGACGAATCGCTGATGGCGATCCCGGTCTTCACCTCGCGGGCGTTCCGGCACTCGGCGATCTTCGTCCGGGAGGACGGGCCGGTCGGCGAGCCGGGTTCCTTGCGGCGGATCGGCGTGCCCGAGTGGACTCAGACCGCGACCGTCTACGCCCGCGGGCTGCTGGAACACGAGTTCGGGCTTGGACTGGGTGAGGTGGAGTGGGTGCAGGCGGGCACGAACGAGCCCGGTCGCACCGAGGGCGTGAAGGTCTCGCTGCCCGACGGCGTGACCGTTCGGCCGGAGCCCGAGCGAACGCTCAACGACATGCTGCTCGGCGGCGAGCTCGACGCCGTGATCGCCGCTCACCCGCCGCGCGACTTCGGCGGCCGCATCGTCCGGCTCTTCCCGGACTACCGCGCCGTCGAGGAGGAGTCGTTCCGGAAGACGGGCGTCTTCCCGATCATGCACGTGGTGGCGATGCGGGCCGACGTCTACGAGGCGCACCGCTGGCTCGCGATGAACCTGGTGACCGCGTTCGAGGACGCCAAGCGCCGCAGCCAGGAGCGGGCGCTCGACGCCAACGCCCCGCGCTTCCCGGTCCCCTGGGCGCCCGCCAACGCCCAGCGCGCCGCCGAGACCTTCGGCGACGACTTCTGGCCCTACGGGATCGAGCCCAACAGGGTCACGCTGTCCTGGTTCCTGGAGCGCGCCTTCGAGCAGGGCGTGTGCGCGCGCCTGCTCGAGCCGGAGGACCTGTTCGCGCCCGAAGTACGGGAGCGCTTCCGGGTCTAAGCGCGCTACCGATCGGAGTTTGGGTCGCATAGCGATACAAAGCCCGATCAGTAGGCCCGGCGGTCCCCGAGCGGCCATCACGCGGAGTTACCTCGCCGCAATCCGTCGGGCGGCCCCGCCGACGCGCTACCGATCGGAGTTTGGGTCGCATAGCGATACAAAGCCCGATCGGTAGACCAGGCGGGGCCGAATGCCGCTCGAAACGCCCGCCCGCACCTAAATGTCATATTTTTTGGCGCACCGGGTATGCGCCTCTCCAGAGCAACGAGGAGGGACGATGCCTGAGGTAGTTCGGAGGGATAGGAGCATTGCGCTGACGCTGCTGGCGGCGCTGGTATGCGCCGTGTTCGTGGCCGCGTGTGGGAGCTCGAGCACCACGAAGAAGGGCGAGCCGGCGACGCTGAAGGTCGGCGTCATCTCGATCGCGGACGTCGCGCCGCTCTACCTCGGCATGAAGAAGGGCTTCTTCAAGGAGCAGAAGCTGACGATCCAGCCGAAGCCCGCGGAGGGCGGCGCGGCGATCGTCGCCTCCGTGGTCAGCGGCGACGACCAGATCGGCTTCTCGAACACCACCTCGCTGCTGATCGCCAACACCAAGAACGTCCCGGTCAAGCTGATCGCGCAGGGCGTGATCGGTGCCCAGAAGCCCACGCCCGACCAGGCCTGGGACGCCGTGCTGGTCAAGAAGAACAGCTCGATCAAGACGGCCAAGGACCTCGAGGGCAAGACGATCTCGGTCAACACACTCCAGAACGTCGGCCCGCTGACGATCAACACAGCCCTCAAGAAGGCCGGTGCCGACTACAAGAAGGTCAAGTACTCGGAGATCCCGTTCCCCGACGCGCTCGGCGCTCTCGATCAGGGCCGGATCGATGCGGCCTGGGAGGTCGAGCCGTTCGTCTCGCAGGCCAAGAGCCAGGGCGACAGGGTCGTGCTCTACCCCTACGAGCAGACCACGCCCAAGCTCACGGTCGCGAGCTACCTCACGACCAAGCAGTACGCGGACCAGAACTCGGACGTGGTCGACCGCTTCGTGAAGGCGATCAACAAGTCGCTGACGTACGCGCAGTCGCACCCGGCCGAGGTGCGGAAGATCGTCCCGACCTACACCAAGATCCCGGCGGGGGCGGCCAAGACCATGAACCTGCCGCTGTGGTCGTCGGACATCGGCCGGCCGACCATCGAGCTCCAGAACAAACTCTCGCAGGACTACGGCTTCCAGAAGAAGCAGGCCGACCTCGACGACCTGATCCGGCCGCAGAAGTAGGGCGATGGCGGCCAGCGCGAGACCACGGCTGCCGGACTGGCTTCTCCCCTGGCTGAGCGTGCTCGGGGTGCTGGTGCTGTTCGACGTGCTGCCGCGGATCGGCGTGCTGCCCGAGGCGCACTTCCCGCCGATCTCGAAGACGCTCGGCACGCTGTTCGACCAGCTGTCCGTGTCCGAGTTCTGGAACGCGGTGGGCGACACGGTCCAGGGCTGGGCGCTCGGCCTGCTCGTTGCGGCCGCGCTGGCGATCCCGCTCGGCATCCTGATCGGGTCGAGCGGGCTCCTGTACCGGTCGGTGCGGGGGGTGATCGAGTTCCTGCGGCCGATCCCGTCGGTGGCGCTGATCCCGCTCGCGATCCTGATCTACGGCAGCGGCATCAAGAGCGTGGTCTTCCTCGCGGCCTTCGCGGCCTTCTGGCAGCTGATCGTGCAGGTGCTCTACGGGGTGCAGGACGTGGACCCGGTGGCCACCGACACCGCTCGCTCGTTTGGCCTGTCGCGCCCGCAGCGGCTGCTCCGGGTCACGCTTCCGAGCTCGGTTCCCTACATAGCGACGGGGCTGCGGCTGGCGTCGGCCGTCTCGCTGATCCTGACCGTCACCGCCGAGCTCGTGATCGGCTCGTCCGGACTCGGCAAGGAGATCAGCCAGGCGCGCTCGGGCGGCGACGTCCAGCTCATGTACGCGCTGATCATCGCCACCGGCGTCCTCGGCCTGGTCCTCAACCTCGTCTTCGTCCAGGCGGAGCGGCGCGTGCTCCGCTGGCACCCGTCGCAGCGGAGGGCGGCCACGTGAGCGCCCGCGGCAAGCACTTCCTCGGCGTCGGCCTCGAGATCGCGGTGCCGATCGCCCTGCTCGTGATCTGGGGCGTCCTCTCCGCCGGTAGCAAGACCTACTACTTCCCGCCACTCACGGACATCTTCACGGCGTTCAAGGACAACTGGCTGTTCGAGCGCGTGAGCAGCGACGTGGTCCCCAGCCTCACGCGGATGTTCGCGGGCTTCGGGATCGCGATCGTCGTCGGGATCTCCGCCGGCCTCCTGTTCGGGCTCTCGCGCCGGGCGCGCATCGCCGCCGACCCGATCCTCGAGTTCCTGCGGGCGATACCGCCGCCGGCGCTGCTGCCGTTCGCGATCCTCGTCTTCGGCGTCGGCAACGGGATGAAGATCTTCATCATCGCGCTGGTCTGCCTGTGGCCGATCCTGCTGAACACGATCGACGGCGTGAACAGCGTCGACCCGACGCTGCGGGAGACCGCCTACATGTACGGCATCCCCTGGCGCGACCGGATCTGGGGCGTGATGCTCCCGGCCGCGAGCCCGCAGATCTTCGCCGGGATCCGGACGAGCCTGTCGCTGGCGCTGATCCTGATGGTGATCTCGGAGATGGTCGCGTCCACCAACGGGATCGGCTACTTCGTGCTCCAGTCCCAGCGGACGTTCGCGATCCCGGAGATGTGGTCGGGCATCTTCCTGCTGGGAATCCTGGGCTACGTGTTCAACGCAGGCTTCGGCCTGATCGAGAAAAGGGTGCTGCGCTGGCACCGAGGAGCCCGCGCGAGCGCGCTGGGGTAAGGAGGCACTGATGCTGCGAGTCGAGCATCTCGGAAAGACCTACGGCGAGGGCGACGACGCCGTCGAGGCGATCGGCGACGTGGACATCGAGGTCGCCGAGAAGGAGTTCGTCTGCATCGTCGGCCCGTCCGGCTGCGGCAAGACCACCCTGCTCAAGTGCATGGGCGGCCTTCTGCCTCCCAGCTCGGGCCAGGTCCACCTGCGCGACCAGCGGATCGAGGGCCCGCCGGAGCGGATGGCGCTCGTCTTCCAGGAGTACAGCCGCTCGCTCTTCCCCTGGCTCACGGTCCGCCAGAACGTGGCCTTCCCGCTGCGGCGGAAGAAGCTCGACAAGTCGAAGGCCAAGGAGCTGGTGGAGAACGCGGTCAAGTCCGTCGACCTCACGCGCTTCCTCGACCGCTACCCGTGGGAGCTCTCCGGGGGCATGCAGCAGCGGGTGGCTATCGCCAGGGCCCTGGCCTACGAGCCCGACATCATGCTCATGGACGAGCCGTTCGCCTCCGTCGACGCCCAGACCCGCGCCGACCTCGAGGACCTCGTGCTCGAGATCTCGCGAGAGTACGGCGTGACCGTGGTCTTCGTGACCCATGACATCGACGAGGCCGTCTACCTGAGCGACCGGATCGTGGTCCTCACCCCGTCGCCCACCACGGTCCAGGAGGTGCTCGAGGTGGAGCTGCCCCAGCCGCGCGACCAGGTGGAGACCAAGGAGCAGCAGGAGTTCGCCCAGCTGCGCGCGCACGTCTGGCGCTCGATCAAGCGCAAGCAGGAGGAGAAGAAGCCGGAAGCGGCGGCCGCGGGCGCGGCGGGCTGACGATTGGCCCCGGCCCTGGCCCAGGACGAGCGCGTCCGCGAGCTGGTCGAGCTCGTCAGGGAGACCAATTCCTTTCAGCGCGAGCGGCTCGGCGGCGAGGAGATCCCGCTGCTCACGAAGAGCGAGCTGGTGGAGGACCAGCACCGCCACCCGCCGTTCGGCACGAACCTGACCTATCCGCTCGAGCGCTACACCCAGCTGCATCTGACCAGCGGCACGACCGGGCCGCCGCTCAAGGTGCTCGACACCGCCGAGGACTGGGCCTGGTGGCGGCGGCTGTTCTCGCACACGCTCGGCGTGGCGGGGATCGAGCCCGGAGACCGTGTGGCCCTCGCCTTCTCGTTCGGACCGCACGTCCAGTTCTGGGCGGCCAAGGAGGGGCTCCAGGAGCTGGGAGCGATGGCGATGCCGCTCGGCGGCATGACGTCCGTGCAGCGGCTCCAGACGATCGCCGACCTGTCGGCCACGGCGCTCATGTGCACTCCCACCTACGCGCTGCGGCTACTCGAGGTGGCGCTCGAGGAGCGGCTCGAGGGCGCGCTCGACTCAATCGCCGCCGTGATCTGCACCGGTGAGCCGGGAGCGTCGCTGGTCAGCGTGCGGCAGCGGATCGAGGAGGGCTTCGGCGCCCGCTGCATCGATCACGCGGGGCTGACCGAGGTCGGCCCCTTCGGCTACCCCTGCCCCGCGGGCGGGCTGCACCTCTACAGCGAGGAGTTCGCCTGCGAGATCCTCGACGAAGGGCTCAGGCCGACGCCGTCCGGGGAGCGTGGCGAGCTGGTCCTGACGCCTCTGCGCCGCACCGGCTTCCCCGTGATCCGCTACCGGACCGGCGACATCGTCGTGAACACCGGCGAGCGCTGCGACTGCGGCAGAGACGACCGCTGGCTGCCGGGCGGGATCGTCGGCCGCAGCGACGACATGGTCGTGATCCGCGGCATGAACGTCTACCCGTCCGCGATCGAGGAGGCGGTGCGCGGCGTCAGCGGCTCCGGTGAATTCCGCATCACCTTCTACTCGGAGCAGAGCGGGATGGACGAGATCAAGCTCGAGGTGGAGCTCTCAGACGGCGGCGCGGCGCGGCGGCTCCAGGAGACCATGCGACAGCAGCTCGGCCTGCGCGTGCGCGTCGTGCCGGTGGCGGCCGGGATCCTCCCCCGCGCCGATGGCAAGGCGCGCCGGGTTGTGGACGAGAGGTGGTCGCGGGCGTGAAGGTCGAGGCCATCCGCGGGGCGAGCGAGCAGGTCGCCGTCCAGATCCAGCACTACATCCAGCGCGAGGGCCTCGAGCCGGGGGACTTCCTCGGCCGCGAGGACGACCTGGCCGCGACGTTCGGCGTCAGCCGGCCGACCCTGCGCGAGGCCCTCAAGCTGCTCGCCAGCGGCAACCTGATCCGAGCCACCAAGGGTCCCGGTGGCGGCATCTTCGTGGCCCACACCGCTGAGCAGGGGATGAGCCTGTCGCTGAGCGCCTCGATCGCGATGATGCTCGAGACCGGCTCCGTCTCGCTCGAGGAGCTGCTCGACGCCCGCCTGCTGCTCGAGGTGCCGCTCGCCGGGCGGGCGGCCTACAAGGCCGAGGAACGCACTATCGAGCAGCTACGCGAGGCGGTGCGCGCGGAGGCCGCGGCAGCGCCGGACGACCACGACGCACTCGCCGCCGCCGACGCCGAGATCCACCGGATCGTGGCCACGGCCGCCGACAACCGGATGCTCGAGGCGCTCACCGGCTGGGTCTTCGAGGTCGTGCAGCCGTCGCTGTCCGAGCAGCTCCGCGACGCGATCGTGCACTCGGCCGTGACCGAGCAGCACGAGGCGCTCCTGGCCGCGATCGAGAAGGGCGACCCGGCCCGGGCCGAGCGGGCGATGAAGGACCACCTGCTCTACCTGCGCGACGTGCTCGGGATGGTGAACGGTGGCTGAGGTCCAGTCGCTCGAGGACGCGGTGCGCGAGCTCGTCCACGACGGCGACAGCGTCGCGCTCGAGGGCTTCACCCACCTGATCCCGTTCGCCGCCGGCCACGAGATCATCCGCCAGGGCAGGCGCGATCTCACGCTGATCCGGATGACGCCCGACCTGATCTACGACCAGCTGATCGGGATGGGCTGCGCCGGCAAGCTGATCTTCTCCTGGGGGGGCAACCCCGGCGTGGGCTCGCTGCGCCGCTTCCGCGACGCGGTCGAGAACGACTGGCCGCGCTCGCTCGAGATAGAGGAGCACAGCCACGCCGGGATGGCCAACCGCTACGCGGCCGGCGCCTCGAATCTCCCCTTCGCGGTGCTGCGCGGCTACCTCGGGACCGAGCTGATGGAGCGCTCCGCCTCGACGGTCGCGAGGGTCGAGTGCCCGTTCACCGGCGAGGAGCTGGCCGCCGTGCCGGCGATCCGGCCGGACGTCGGGATCGTCCACGCCCAGCGGGCCGACCGCGAGGGCAACGTCCAGCTCTGGGGAATCGTCGGCGTACAGAAGGAGATCGTGCTGGCCTCGGAGCGCTCGCTCGTGACGGTCGAGGAGATCGTCGACGAGCTCGAGCCCCGCCCCGGCGCGATAGTCCTGCCGACCTGGTCCGTGACCGCCGTGGCCGAAGCGCCCCGCGGAGCTCACCCCTCCTACGCGCACGACTACTACGACAGGGACAACGGCTTCTATCAGGAGTGGGACGAGATCTCGCGCGAGCGCGACGGGTTCACGCGCTGGATGGAGGAGAACGTCCTGTGAGCGAAGACTTCACCGCCGACGAGCTGATGACGGTCAGCTCCGCCCGCGAGCTCCAGGACCGCACGGTTTGCTTCGTCGGCATCGGGCTGCCGAGCACGGCTGCCAATCTCGCCCGGCTGACGCATGCCCCGCGGACCGTTCTCGTCTACGAGTCGGGGACGATCGGGTCCAAGCCCGCCGCGCTGCCGCTGTCGATCGGCGACGGTGAGCTGGCCGAGACCGCCGACTCGGTCGTCTCGGTGCCGGAGATCTTCAACTACTGGCTCCAGGGCGGCCGGATCGACGTCGGCTTCCTCGGCGCGGCCCAGGTCGATCGTCGCGGCAACCTCAACAGCACCGTGATCGGCGACTACGACAAGCCAAAGGTGCGGCTCCCCGGCGGCGGCGGCGCTCCCGAGATCGCCGCGATGGTGCGCGAGGTGATCGTGATCATCCGCCAGTCGGAGCGAAGCTTCGTGGAGGAGGTCGACTTCCGCTCCTCGGTGCCGGCCACGGGCGACATGGTCGTGATCACCGACCTCGGCGTGCTGCGCAGGCAGGACGACGAGCTCGTCCTGACGCGGGTCCATCCCGGAGTGTCGGTGGAGCAGGCCAAGGAGGCGACGGGCTGGGACCTGCGCGTGGCGGACGACCTCGACGAGACCGATCCGCCCTCCGATGAGGAATTGCGCGTGCTCCGCGAGCTGCGCTCCGCGCTCGAGGAGGCCAAGGCCTGATGGCCGGCGAGACCTTCATCGTCGACGCGGTCCGCACGCGGACCGGCAAGTACGGCGGCGCGCTGGCAGGCGTGCGCCCGGACGACCTGGCGGCCCGGGTGGTCGAGGCGGTGGTGGAACGGAGCCCGGGGCTCGACCCGGAGCGCATCGACGACGTGATCTTCGGCAACGCCAACGGCGCAGGCGAGGAGAACCGCGACGTGGCCCGCATGGCGGCGCTCCTTGCCGAGCTGCCCACGAGCGTGCCGGGCGCGACCGTCAACCGGCTCTGCGGCTCCGGGATGGAGGCCACCGTGGAGGCCAACCGCGCGATCGCGGTGGGCGACGCGTCGGTCTGCATCTCGGGCGGCGTCGAGTCGATGAGCCGGGCCCCGTGGGTGGTGCTGAAGCCGGAGCGTCCCTACGACCGGACCGACCAGACGATGGTCTCGACCACGCTCGGCTGGCGGCTCGTGAACCCGAACATGCCGGAGAAGTGGACGACGTCGCTCGGCGAGGGCGCGGAGATCGTGGCCGAGAAGTACGGCGTCTCGCGGGAGGCACAGGACGAGTTCGCGCTGAGGAGCCACATGCGCGCGGCGGACGCCTGGGAGCGCGGCGCCTATGCCGAGGAGGCCGTGGACGTTCCGGACGTGGAGCTCGAGCGCGACGAGCCGATCCGCGCGGACAGCTCGCTCGAGGCGCTCGCCAAGCTGGGGCCGGCCTTCCGGGAGAACGGGACCGTTACCGCCGGCAACGCCTCGCCTCTCAACGATGGCGCAGCCGCGCTTCTGCTCGCCGACCAGGCAGGCGTCGACGCGATCGGCCGCGAGCCGATGGCGCGGATCGTCTCCCGCGGGCTGCACGCGGTCGACCCGCCGCTCTACGGGATCGCGCCGGTCGAGGCTTCCAACCAGGCACTCGAACGCGCCGGCATCGGCTGGGGCGACCTCGAGCTCGTTGAACTGAACGAGGCGTTCGCGGGACAGTCGCTGGCCTGCATCTCGCAGTGGCCGGACCTCGACCCCGAGCGGGTGAACGTCAACGGCGGCGCGATCGCGCTCGGCCACCCGATCGGCTGCTCGGGCGCGCGCGTGCTGACCACGCTCGTGCACGAGCTGGGGCGCCGCGGCGGCGGTTACGGGCTCGCGACGCTCTGCATCGGCGTCGGCCAGGGGATCGCGATGGTGGTGGAGGCGTGAACGGCTACACCCGCGACAACGCGGACCCGCCCTACCTGTTCCCGGACTACAAGGCGACGCAGACGCGCTCCCCGAGCCAGCCGCTGGTACCCGTGGCGCAGACGCTGTCCGAGGTTACGGGCCCGGTCTACGGCGACCGGCCGGTGGGCGAGCTCGACCACGACCTCACGCGCCAGCACGAGGGCGAGCCGATCGGCGAGCGGATCATCCTCCACGGCCGCGTGATGGATGGCGACGGCCGGCCGGTCAAGGGCACCCTGATCGAGGTCTGGCAGGCCAACTCGGCCGGCCGCTACCGGCACAGCCGCGAGCTGCACCCGGCGCCGCTCGACCCGAACTTCGACGGCGGCGGGCGGACCCTGACCGACGACCAGGGCAACTACCGCTTCGTCACGATCAAGCCGGGCGCATACCCGTGGGGCAACCACCACAACGCCTGGCGGGCGGCGCACATCCACATCTCGCTCTTCGGCCCGGCGTTCGTCACCCGGCTCGTGACCCAGATGTACTTCCCCGGCGACCCGCTCTTCCACCAGGACCCGATCTTCCACTCGGTGCGCAGCGAGCGCGACCGCGACCGGATGATCTGCGGCTTCGACCTCTCCGAGACGATCCCGGAGTGGGCGCTCGCCTACAGGTTCGACATCGTCCTGCGCGGCCGCGAGGCCACGCCGATGGTGCATTGACGCTTCCCACGCCCTCACAGACGGTCGGACCGTTCTTCAGCATCGGCCTGCCCTACGAGGGAGGGCCCGAGGTCGTTCCGCCGGACCACCCTGACGCCATCCGGGTGGGCGGCCGCGTGTTCGACGGGGACGGCGAGATCGTCAACGACGCGCTGATCGAGACCTGGCAGGCGAACCCGGCCGGCCGCTACGACCATCCCGAGGACACGCGCGAGGAGATCGCGCTGAGCGACGGCTTTCACGGCTTCGGCCGTTCGCCGACCGACGAGGAGGGCGGCTACGAGATCGTCACCGTCAAGCCGGGAGCGGTGCCGCACCCCGACGGCGGCCTCCAGGCGCCGCACATCGAGGTGGCGGTGTTCGCCCGCGGCGTCCTGAAGATGCTCGTCACGCGGCTGTACTTCCCCGACGAGGCAGAGGCCAACGAGGCCGACCCGGTGCTCGCGGCCATACCGGCGGAGCGGCGCGACGCCCTGGTGGCCCGCGAGGAGGGCGGCCGCCTCGTGTTCGACATCCGCCTCCAGGGCGAGGGCGAGACCCCCTTCTTCGATGTCTAGCGATCGGAATATGGGTCGCCTGGCGACCCAAAGTCCGATCGGTACGGGAGATTGTGGGCGGTGAGCGATCTCTTCGGCGAGCTGTTCGTGCCCGACTCCGTGCGCGAAGCGGTGTCGGACCGGGCCTGGGTGGGCGCGATGCTCGAGTTCGAGGCGGCCCTGGCCGCCGCCGAGGCGGACGCGGGAGTGATCCCGTCCGAGGCGGCGGCGGCGATCGCGGACGCGTGCGATCCGGGCCGCTTCGACCCTGCTGAGCTGGGCTGCGCCGCCCGAGCGAGCGGCAACCCGGCGGCAGCGCTCGTAAAGGCCCTGACCGAGGCCGTGGAGGGCGACGCCGCCGGCTACGTCCACTGGGGCGCCACCAGCCAGGACGTGATGGACAGCGCGGCGATGCTCGTGGCCCGGCGCGCGCTCGGCGTGCTGGACGACGAGCTCGCCGGCGTGGCCGCCGCCTGCGCCCGGCTCGCCGACGAGCACCGGGGCACGCTGATGGCAGGCCGCACGCTGCTCCAGCAGGCGCTGCCCACGACCTTCGGCCTCAAGGCCGCCGGCTGGCTCACCGGCGTGGTCGACGCCCGCCGGGCCCTCGCCGCAGTGCCGTTGGCGTCCGAGCTGGGCGGCGCCGCCAGCACGCTCGCCTCGCTGGGCGACGACGGGCTGACGGTGCTCGCGGGAGTGGCCGACCGGCTGGGGCTCGAGGAGCCGGTTCTCCCCTGGCACGCCTCGCGCGCGCGTGTAGCTGAGCTCGGCGCGGCGCTGGCGATCGCCGCCGGCGCTCTGGAGAAGATCGCTCGCGACGTGATCTTGCTCGCCCAGACCGAGCTGGGCGAGGTGGCGGAGCCCGCGGGCGGTGAGCGCGGCGGCTCCTCCACCCTCCCCCACAAGCGCAACCCGGTCGGCTCGGCACTCACCGTGGCCTGCGCGGTCCGCGTCCGGGCGGAGGCATCGATCCTGATCGAGGCGATGCCGCAGGAGCACGAGCGGGCGCCAGGCAACTGGCAGGCCGAATGGGAGGCCCTGAGCCGGGCGCTCGCCTATACCGGGGGGGCGGCCGCCGCGATCCGCGAAGTAGTCGACGGCCTCGAGGTGCGGCCCGAGCGCATGCGGGAGAACATGACCGGCCTGGTGATGGCCGAGGCGGCGAGCATGGAGCTGGCCGACGAGGTGGGCCGCGCCGAGGCCCAGAAGCGGGTCAAGGAGAAGATCGAGCGCGGCGAGTCGCTGGGGGACCTCGATCCCGCCGGCTACCTGGGCTCTGCGGACGCGTTCGTGGACCGCGCGCTAGAGCGCTACCGGGCGGAGTCGTGAGCGTGGAGCTAAACCACCGCTTCGACGGGCCGGGCGACGGACCGGTGCTCGTGCTCTCCAACTCGCTTGGCACCGCCCTCGAGATGTGGGAGGACCAGCTTCCCACGCTCACGGAGCGCTTCCGCGTGCTCCGCTACGACCAGCGCGGCCACGGCGGCTCGCCGGCGCCGCCCGGGCCGTACACCGTGGGCGAGCTCGCGGGCGACGTCCTCGCCCTGCTCGACGGACTCGGCCTCGAGCGCGTCTCCTGGTGCGGGACCTCGCTCGGCGCGATGACCGGCATGCGGATCGCGATCGACGAGCCCGCGCGGATCGACCGGCTCGCCCTCTGCTGCACCTCTCCCCATCTCGGACCGCCGGAGATGTGGGCGGAGCGCGCCGCCACGGTCAGGGACGAGGGCATGGCCGCGATCCTCGACGCGCAGCTCGACCGCTGGTTCACGCCCGAGTTCCGGTCCGGCGATTCCGAGGCGCTCGGGCGGACGCGCCGCGGACTGCTCGAGGCGTCGCCCGACGGCTACGCGAGCTGCTGCGAGGCGATCGCCGCCTTCGACGTCCGCGACGAGCTCGGCCGGATCGGAGCGCCCACGCTCGTGATCGCCGGCAGCGACGACCAGGCCACCCCGCCCGACCACGGCAGGCTGATCGCCGACTCGATCGACGGCGCCCGCCTGGTGATGATCGACGGCGCGCGCCACCTGGCCGGGATCGAGCGCCCCGCCGAGGTGAGCCAGGCCATGATGGAGCACCTGTGAGCGACTCGCGCGACCGCGGAATGAAGACCCGCCGGGAGGTGCTGGGCGACGAGCACGTGGATGCCGCGGTCGAGCGGACCTCCGACTTCACCGCCGACTTCCAGGACCTGATCACCCGCTATGCCTGGGACGAGATCTGGAACCGCCCGGGTCTCGACCGCCGCACCCGGAGCGCGGTGACGCTCACCGCCCTGGTGGCGCACGGCCACTTCGAGGAGCTCGCCATGCACATCCGCGCCGCCCTCCGCAACGGCCTTACCGAGGACGAGATCAAGGAGGTCCTGCTCCAGACCGCGATCTACTGCGGCGTACCGGCGGCCAACCAGGCGTTCAAGGTCGCGCAGCGGGTGCTGGAGGAGTAAGCCAGCCCGCTAGATCGGGTAGTGCCGCGAGCCTTCCTGGACCGTCATCCAGCGAAGCTCGGTGAACTCCTCGAGGGCGGCCGTGCCGCCGAAGCGTCCCCAGCCGCTCGCCTTGACGCCGCCGAACGGCATCTGGGCCTCGTCGTGGATCGTCGAGCCGTTCACATGGCAGATGCCGCTCTCGATCCGGCGGGCGAGGTCGAGGGCGGTCGGGACGTGGCGGCCGAAGACCGCGGCCGCCAGGCCGTACTCGGTGTCGTTGGCCACGCGGACGGCCTCGTCCGGGCCGTCGACGTCGATCACGCCCACCACCGGACCGAAGGACTCCTCGCTGTAGAGCTTCATCTCGGGGGTGACGCCGCGGACCACCGTCGGCGGGAACAGCGGGCCGTCGGGCTTGCCGCCGGTCAGGACCTCCGCGCCGTGCGAGCTCGCGTCCTCGACCAGCCCCGCCACGCGCTCTGCGGCGCCGGGATTGACCATCGGCCCGATCATCGTCTCCGGATCGCGCGGATCGCCGACCGTGAGCGCCTCGGCCTTCTCCACGAGCTTCGCGGAGAAGTCGTCGGCCAGCGAGCGGTCCACCACGAGCTTCTCCGTCGACATGCAGATCTGGCCCTGGTGCATGAACGCCCCGAACTTGGCCGCCGCCACAGCCTCGTCCACGTCGGCGTCAGCGAGCACCACCATCGGCGCCTTGCCGCCCAGCTCGAGCAGCACCCGCTTGAGGTGCCGGGCCGCGTTCTCGGCCACGAGCCGGCCCACGCGGGTGGAGCCGGTGAAGTTGATGCGACGCACGGCCGGGTGGGAGATCAGCTCGTCGACCACGTCGGCCGCGTCGTCCGCCTCGTGCGAGACGAAGTTGACGACCCCCGGCGGGAGGCCGGCGTCGTGGAGCGAGGCCACGATCGCGCCGTGCGTCTGCGGGCAGACCTCCGACCCCTTGAGCACGACCGTGTTGCCGTAGGCGAGCGGGGAGGCGACCGCGCGCGTGCCGAGGATGACCGGGGCGTTCCAGGGCGCGATCCCGAGCACCACGCCGGCCGGCTGGCGGATGCCGAAGGCGGTGAGACCGGGGACGTTCGAGGGGATGACCTCGCCGCGCATCGCCGTGGTCTGCGCGGCGGCCTCGTTCAGCATGTCGGCGGCCAGTGAGCAGTTGAACATGCCCCAGCCGAACGTGCCGCCGGTCTCAGCGGTGATGGTCGCGGCGATGTCCTGCGCGCGCTCCATCAACACGCCGGCCGCCTTCTGAAGCAGCTCGCGGCGCTGCGCCGGCGGCGCGGCGGCCCATTCGGGGAAGGCCTTGCCCGCGGCGTCGGCGGCGGCGCGGGCGTCCTCGCGCCCCGCGGCGGCGGCGCTACCGGCCGAGTCGCCGGTGAACGGGTCGGTCCGCTCGAAGCTGCCGCCCGCGGCGGCGTCCTTCCACTCTCCCCCGATCAGCAGCTGCTGCATGAGTCGCTAATTGTAAGACGAATTAGCCCCACACCTCCTGGGCGGTCTCGACGATCCGCTCGAGCTTGGCGACCTCCTGCTCATAGGTCACGTTGTTGCCCTCAACCGTGGACGAGAAGCCGCACTGCGGCGACAGGCAGATCTGGTCGACGTCCACGTGTTGCGAGGCCTCCTCGATCCGCCGCTTGAGCTCGTCCTTCTGCTCGAGCTCGCCGCGCTTGGTGGTCACGAGCCCGAGCACCACCTGCTTGCCCTCGGGCACGAAGCGGAGCGGCTCGAAGCCGCCGGAGCGGGCGTCGTCGTACTCGAGGAAGAAGCCGTCGACTCCGAGCTGCCCGAAGAGCGCCTCGGCCACGAAGTCGTAGCCGCCCTCGGCCACCCACGAGGAGCGGAAGTTGCCGCGGCACATGTGGGTCGTGACGCAGAGGCCGTCGGGCCGGTCGCGCAGCGCTTCGTTGATGTGGCTGATGTAGGCCTCGTGCAGGTGCTCGGCGTCCTCGCCGCGCCCCTCCATCATCTCGCGCTGCTTGGGGTCGTTCAGGTAGGCGAGGCTCGTGTCGTCGAACTGGAGGTAGGTGCAGCCGAGCTCGGCCACGCGCTGCACCTGCTCCCGGTAGGCGGCAGTGAGGTCGGACCAGAACTGGTCGTTGTCCGGGTAGACGTCGCGGTCGATCGCCGCCGCCCCGCCGCGGTAGTGGACCATGCTCGGCGACGGGATGGTGAGCTTGGGCACGGCGCCGTCGACCGTCTCCTTGAGAAAGCCGAACGCCTCGCCGAAGATCGTCTCGCCCACGCCGAGCTTGCCGTCGATCTTGAGCGCCGCCGGCTTGAACTCGATGTCGCCGTCCGGGTTGTGGAACTGGACGGTGATGTCGCCGCCCTCCACCTTCGAGATCCCGTCGAGCGAGTAGATGAAGTCCATGTGCCAGGAGGCGCGGCGGAACTCCCCGTCGGTGGCCGACTGGAGTCCGACGTCCTTCTGCATCTGGACGACCTCGCGGATCGCGTCGTCCTCCGCGGCCTTGAGCTCCTCGTCCGTGAGGTCGCCGGCGGAGTGCTTGTCACGGGCGTCGAGGAGCGCCTTCGGGCGCAGCAGGCTGCCTACGTGGTCGGCTCGGAACGGCGGCTTGTCGCGCATGTCCCTTTACTACCCGGAGAGGGCCCGTCCTATTGGGCGGCCGCCGCGTACTCCCCGGCCGCTACGGGCGGCGGCTCCGACTCGCGTCCCAGGCGCCGCTCCTGCTGCGCCGCGTAGCGGATCGTCATGAGCAGCAGCAGGTCGATCGCCACCCCGAAGACGGCGCCGAACTGCGACTCGACGAACGAGAAGACGCGCGTGACGAAGATCGACACCAGGAGCGCCCTGTCAAAGAAGCGGTAGGCGTCGAGGCGGCGGTCTTCCGCCCACGCCCGCAGGCCCAGCACCACGAGGACGGCCGACACAGCCGTGCTGCAGAGGCTTGCGATGTTGATGAACGAGAGCTCGTCGAACGCGTCGGAGCCGAAGCCGTGGCGTGCATGGCCCAGATCGACCCCGGCCGAGAAGACGAGCTCGATCACCGCCGCTGCCGACAGGAGCGCCCAGAGTGCGAACACCCAGACGATCGCCGAGCGGAACCAGCTTCGCTCGATCAGCCGGCGGTAGCGGTCGCGCACGCCGACGGCAAAGCGGGTGACGCGCGACGGCGCCTGCGCGGGGATCGCCTCGAGATCCGAGATCAGCCGGCGCATCGGGGCGACGAGCGGGTTGGCCGGGTCGGCGCCCTCCAGGTACTCGAGCGCCCGCCGCTTCTCGTTCATGTCGAAGTCGCGGCGGGCGGCCTCCCCGACCAGGTCGATCGCGTTCGACAGCTTCTCGCCCGGTGACAGCCCGCGGCGGTGCTGGAGCGACCTCGTCAACAGGAACAGGCCGATGAAGATCAGGTAGATCAGGGCCGCCGCCGGCTCGAAGAAGTAGTTGTTGTCGGAGGTGATGAACTTGCCGAGCTCGTCGATGAAGAAGCCGAAGCCGATGCCGCCGAGCACCGCCGAGGGGAAGCGCGGGCCGCGGCCGAGGAAGGTCACGAGCAGCCCGATCGCGAGCACCATGAAGATCCCGCCGTAGAGCAGGTGGGCGATGTGCAGGCCGTGGCCGCCGAGCTGCGGGTAGTTGGTGAGCCACAGCTGGGTGCGGATCACCAGGATCGTTGACACCGCAGCGATCAGGAACGTCTCCTGGAGCTCGCCGAAGTCGGCGTTCCGGGGGGAGCGGCGCAAGTCCAGGGCGCGCGGCAGGCGCACGCGGCGATCGTAACCCCGTTCGCGGAGGTGTAGGGTCGGCGTCCCATGCAGCGTCTGAGCTCACAGGACGCGTCGTTCCTCCATCTCGAGGACGAGGTGAGCCACATGCACATCGGCTCGGTCGCGATCCTCGAGGGCCCGCCGCCGGCCTACGACGAGCTGGCGGCGCACGTCCACTCGAAGCTCCCGCAGGTGCCGCGCTACAGGCAGCGCGTCCACTTCCTGCCGCTCGCCCTCGGCCGGCCGGTCTGGGTCGACGACCCGCACTTCAACCTCGGCTACCACCTGCGTCGCACGGCGCTGCCCGACCCCGGTGGCGACGACGAGCTGCGCAACCTGGTCGGCCGCGTGATGTCCCAGCAGCTCGACCGCAACAAGCCGCTCTGGGAGATGTGGATGGTCGAGGGGCTCAGCGAGAACCGCTGGGTGCTCCTGTCGAAGATCCACCACGCGATCGTCGACGGCGTGGCCGGCGCCGAGCTCCTGTCGGTGATCCTCGACGAGGACCGGCGTGAGCCGGCGTCGACCCCCGTGGACGACGACTGGCAGCCGGAGGAGCAGCCATCGGGGGCGGGGCTCGCCGCGCGTGCCCTCGTCGAGCGCGCGTCCAGCCCTTACGGAAGCGTGCGCTCGCTGGTGCGGGCCCCGCGCCAGGCCGCCGAGCTCGCGGCGGCGACCGCCGACGGGCTGATGACGCTCGCCGGCGTGGTCAGCCCTCCCCCGCCCTCGTCGCTCAACGGCCCGATCGGGCCGCACCGGCGCTGGGACTGGGCCCGCTCCGAGCTGTCGGACGTCAAGCAGATCCGCGAGGGCTTCGGCGGCACCGTGAACGACGTCGTGCTCACCGCGATCTCCGGCGGCTTCCGCGAGCTGCTCGCATCGCGGGGCGAGTCGACCGACCGCGTGGTGCGCACGCTCGTGCCGGTCTCCGTACGCAGGCAGGACGAGCGCGAGTACAACAACCGGGTCTCGGCGATCTTCGCGAACCTGCCGGTGGGGATCGCGGACCCGGTGGAGCGGCTGGCGGCCGTGCACGAACAGATGGAGCACCTGAAGCAGTCGCACTCGGCCGTGGCGGGCGACGTGCTCGTGGGGCTGAGCGGCTTCGCCCCCGCGCTGCTCCTGTCGATGGGCCTGCGAGCGGCCACGCGGGTGCCGCAGCGGAGTGTCCAGACCGTGACGACCAACGTGCCCGGGCCGCAGAAGACGCTCTATGCGGCGGGCAGGCGCCTGCTCGAGGCCTTCCCCTACGTCCCGCTCGCGGGCAGGGTGCGCATCGGCGTGGCGATCTTCTCCTACGACGGCGGGCTTCATTTCGGCGTGACCGGCGACTGGGACAGCGCGCCCGACGTCGAAGTGCTGTGCCGCGGCATCGAAGACTCGATGGCAGAGCTCCTCACGGCCGCGCAGCCGAAGGACACCGATCCCGGAGTAGGCTCCCCCGGTGTTCGAGCCGCGCCGGCTGAATCTCCACGGCCATGAGGTGATCTACAGGACGGCGGGGAGCGGCCCTCCCGTCGTTCTGATTCACGGCATGGTCAACTCCTCCCGCCACTGGGAGCAGGTGGCGCTCCGGCTGGCCGATGACTACACGGTGATCGCCCCCGACCTGATCGGACACGGCGACTCGGCCACGCCGCGCGGTGACTACTCGCTCGGCGCCCACGCCGCGGTGATCCGCGACCTCCTGGCGGCGATCGGCGTCGAGCGCGCGACCGTGGTCGGCCACTCGCTCGGCGGCGGCGTGGCGATGCAGTTCTTCTGGCAGTTCCCGCAGCACGTGGAGCGGCTGGCGCTCGTCTCGAGCGGCGGACTCGGGCCCGAGGTGAGCCCGCTGCTGCGGAGCGCGGCGCTCCCCGGCGCGTCCGCCCTGCTCTGGCTCGTGGCGCACCCCCGGTTGGTGGAGGGCCTGTCGGTCCTCGGCGAGCGGATGTCGAAGCGCGGCGTGTACGTGCGCGCGATCGCGCGGGCGCTGCGGCCGCTGTCGGTGGCCGGCGCGCGCGAGGCGTTCCTGCACACCCTGCGCTCGGTGATCGACGTCCGCGGCCAGCGGGTGAGCGCCCTCGACAGGCTCTACCTGCTCGACGGCTTCCCGGCGCTGATCGTCTGGGGAGGCCGCGACCACACGATCCCGATCGAGCACGGCCGCCGGGCGCAGACGCTCGCGCCCGGCAGCCGCTTCGAGATCCTCCCCCGGGCCGCCCACTTCCCCCATCTCGAGGATCCGGAAGGCCTGGCACGGGTACTTCGCGACTTCATGGAGACCACCGAGCCGGTGAGCATCGAGGCAGGCGACTGGGGCGGCTGGGTGGATCACCGCCAACTCGTGAGGAGGTAGGCATGCCGAAGCGCAGGGCGAACGCACGCTGGGAGGGCTCGCTGACGGAGGGCAACGGGACGATGCGGATGGCCACGGGCTCCTACGAGGGCCCGTACTCGTTCCAGTCGCGCTTCGAGGAGGGCGACGGCACCAACCCGGAGGAGCTGATCGCCGCGGCACACGCCGGCTGCTTCTCGATGGCTCTCTCCGGAGAGCTCGGACGCGCGGGCCACGAGCCCGAGAGCGTCGAGACCACGGCCACGGTCCACATCGAGAAGTCGGACCCCGGTTTCAAGATCACCAAGATCGAGCTCGAGACGGAGGCCCGCGTGCCCGGCATCGACGAAGACGAGTTCCAGCAGGCCGCGCAGGGCGCAAAGGAGGGCTGCCCGGTCTCCCAGGCGCTCGCCGCCGTCGACGAGATCACGCTCAGCGCGCGGCTCGCGAACTAGCCAAGACCGCGTAAACGGCGGTAGCGCCCCGAGGCCCCGGGTACGAAGGGGGCCATGGCACACGAACCCGATTGGGCGGCGCTCGAGCAGACGCCCGAGTTCCGGGAGCTGGGCGAGCGCCGGCGCCGCTTCGTCGCAGTCGCGCTCACGATCTTCACGGTCTGGTTCGGCGGCTTCCTGATCCTGGCCGCCTACGCGCGCGACTTCATGACGAAGCAGCCGATCGGGAGCATCAGCTGGGCCTACATCCTCGCGCTGAGCCTGATCGCGATGACATGGGGGATCGCGTACGCGTACCTGCGCTGGTCGGACAGCCGGCTCGAGCCGTTGGCCGAACGGGCCCGCCGCACAGCCGAGGAGGCCGAGCGAGGATGACCGCCCTGCCGGTCGCGGCCGAGGTGCGCGCGCTGCCGATCGTCGTGTTCGGCGTCATCCTCGCCATCACGCTCGGGGTGACCTACTGGGCTTCGCGGCGCACGAGCAGCGCATCGCAGTTCTGGGCCGCCGGCCGCGGCATCACGGCGCCTCAGAACGGGCTGGCGATCGCCGGCGACTACATGTCGGCGGCCGCGTTCCTCGGCGTCTCGGGACTGATCTTCCTCTATGGCTTCGACGGCTACATCACGGGCATAGCGGCGCTCGTGTCGTTCATCCCGGTGCTGCTGCTGCTCGCCGAGCGGCTGCGCAACGCCGGCAAGTACACGATGGCCGACATGCTGGCCTACCGCCTCAACTCGCGGCCGGCGCGCTCGGCGGCGGCGCTGGGCACGATCTTCGTGGTCGCCTTCTACCTCGTCGCGCAGATGATCGCTGCGGGCGCGCTGATCGAGGCCCTGGCTGGGATCAGCTTCAACATCGCCGTGCTCATTACCGGCGGCACCATGCTCGTCTACGTGATCTTCGGCGGCATGCTCGCCACCACCTGGGTCCAGATCATCAAGGCCGTCTTCCTGCTCACGAGCGTGACGGTGCTCGCCGTCTGGGCTCTCGGCAAGGTGAGCTTCAACCTGTCAGAGCTGTTCTCCCGCGCCGCGGACGCCTCCGGCCAGGGCGACAAGTACCTCGGCCCGGGCCTCTTCCTGATCAAGCCGATGGACGTGGTCTCGACCGGGCTCGCGTTCGCGCTCGGCACCGCCGGGCTGCCGCATATCCTCATGCGCTTCTTCACGGTCCCCGACGCCCGGGCGGCGCGCCGGTCCGCGGGTTGGGCAGTGCTCTTCATCGGCGTCTTCTACGTGCTCGTGATGATTGTCGGCCTCGGCAGCCGGGCGCTGCTGGGACCGAGCGGCGACAAGCTCGTCGGCGAGGGCGGCAACCTCGCCGCGCCCTACCTCGCCCAGACCCTGGGCGGCGGCGCGGGCTCCGCCGGCGGCGACATCTTCTTCGCGATCGTCTCGGCGGCCGCCTTCGCCACGATCCTCGCCGTCGTGGCCGGTCTCGTAATGGCCGCCTCGGGCGCCGTGGCCCACGACGTCTGGGCCAACGTGATCCGCCGCGGGCGCGACAAGGAGGGCGAGGAGCTGCGAGTGGCACGGATCGCCGCGTCAGGCGTCGGCGTGGTGGCGATCGCCCTGGCGATACTCGCGGGCAAGGACTTCAACATCCAGTTCCTCGTCGGCCTGGCCTTCTCGGTCGCAGCGAGCGCCAACTTCCCGGCGCTGCTCCTGTCGATCAGCTGGCGCCGCTTCAACACGGCCGGCGCGATCACCGGCGTGCTCTTCGGGCTGGTGACCTCGCTGACGCTGATCGTCCTGTCGCCGGCCGTGTGGCCCGGCCCCGACAGCCACGGGAGTCCCTTCCCGCTCTCCAACCCGGCGGTCGTGAGCATCCCCGCGGGCTTCATCGGCTGCTTCCTCGGCACCCTCTTCTCCTCGGCCGAGGACCGCGTCTTCGACGAGCTGCGCGTCAAGTCGGACACCGGGCTGGGCGCCGAGGAAGCCTCGCCGTCCGCGGCCTAGCGCGATCTAGGCCTGCTTGACGGCGACCAGCGAGATGCTCTCCACCTCGTAGGTGCTGCACGCGTCGAGCGCGCGCTCCGAGATGAAGCGGTAGTCGTTCTTGCGGACCGCCTTGACGCAGAGGCCCTCGCCCGCGATCGCCTCCAGGTAGTCGTCGCGCGGGATCGCGCCGGCGATGCACGCGGCCCAGAGCTCGACGTTGCGGCGCGTCCGTTCCTTGAGCTCGCGGCCGCTGACGATGTCGGCGATCGCGAGCCGGCCGCCCGGCCGCAGCACTCGCGCCGCCTCGGCGAAGACCGCGTGCTTGGAGGGCGAGAGGTTGATCACGCCGTTCGACATCACGACGTCGAAGCTCTCGTCGGCGAACGGCAGCTCCTCGATCCGGGACTCGACGAAGTCGACGTGCCCGAAGGCGCCGCGCTCGCGCAGGCGCGCGGCCTTGCGGAGCTGCTCGTCGGTCATGTCGACGCCGACGACGCTGCCCGACTCGCCCACCATCGCCGCGGCGCAGAAGACGTCGGTGCCCGACCCGGAGCCGAGGTCGAGCACCGCGTCGCCTTCGTTCAGCCCTGCCAGGTCGAGGTGGTGGCCGACACCCGCAAACGACGCTAGAGCGCCGACCGGGATTGCGTCGAGCAGGGCCGGGGAGTACCCAAGATGCTCGGCGAGCCCACGGCCCACCTCGAAATGGAGCGCCGCATCCTCGCCGCGGGCCACATGGCGGTACATCTGCTTGACCTCCTCCTCGAGGCGGTCGCCGTCCACCAAGGCGCTGGCGTCGAGCTGCGACACGGCCCGACCGTAAACCCGGCGGCGGGAGGCGTTGTGTGACAAGCGTCCGGTCAGGTCGCGAGCAGCACCACGGCAACGCCCACGCCGAACGCCACGACCAGGCCGCGCAGAACGTTTGCGGGCAGCCGCCGCGCGACCACCACCCCCGCCTGCCCGCCGCCCAGGCTCGCCGCCGCCGTGATCGCCGCCGCGCCCCACTTGACCGGGCCGAACAGCGCGAACGACACCGCCGCGACCGCGCCGATCACGAACGACAGGAGCCCCTTCAGGGCGTTCAGGCGCTGGAGGTCGTCCTCGATCGAGAACTCGAGCACGGCCAGCAGCATGATCCCGAGGCCGGCGCCGAAGTAGCCGCCGTAGACGGCCGCGAGGAACTGCATCGCGTGCAGCGGTACCGGTCCCGAGGGGCGCGGCACGATCCGCTTGAACAGTGGCTGCGCGGCCAGCAGCGCGCAGGCGAACAGGATCAGGAAGGGGACGATCGCCTCGAACGCCTTGTCCGAGCCGACGAGCAGGAGGGCGGCGCCCGCCGCCGAGCCGGCAACGCAGGTCGGCGTGAGCGCGAGCAGCCGCCCGCGCTGCCCCTCGAGCTCGCGCCGGTAGCCGATCGAGCCGCCCAGATAGCCCGGCAGCACCGCCACCGAGTTGGTCACGTTCGCGGTCACGCTCGGATAGCCCACGGCAAGCAGCGCCGGGAACGAGATCAGCGATCCACCGCCGGCCACGGCGTTCACCGCGCCGGCGCCGAAGCCGGCGGCTGCCAGGAGGACGACGTCGCCCGGGCTCAGGAGGCGGGCAGGCCCGCCGGCTCGGCGGGCTTCTGCGCCGGCTCGACGAGCTCGTCGTAGTCGGCCGCAGAGGTCTCGTCCTCGACGTCCGCGAGGCCGCCCGCCCGCAGGATCAGCGTGAGCACGCCCGCGACCGCGAAGTTGAGCAGCAGCGCCCAGATCGCCGTGTAGGCGGTGATGTGCATGCCGAAGGCGGACAGGATCGACGTGGACGCGTAGTCGTTGGACGCCGCGACGATCGTGCCCAGCGCCATGCCGGCCGCCCAACCCAGGAGCAGGGCGCGGCGATCGAACCAGCGCGTGAACAGGCCCACCACGAGCGCCGGGATCGTCTGACAGATCCAGACGCCTCCGAGGAGCTGGAGCTCGATCGCGTACTTGTTCGGCAGGAAGAGGACGAAGCCGAGCGCGCCCAGCTTCACGACGATCGAGACGATCCGGGCCACCCGGCCCTCATCGTGCTCGGTCGCATCGCGCTTGAAGTACTCCTTGTAGATGTTGCGCGTGAACAGGTTGGCCGCCGCGATCGACATCACCGCCGCCGGGACCAGCGCCCCGATCCCGATCGCGGCAAACGCGAAGCCCTCGAACCAGGACGGGAAGTACTTGATGAACAGGTCCGGGACGGCGAAGTTCGGATTGCTGACCTTGAGCCCGGCGGCGATCGCCATGTACCCGGTGAGCGCAAGGAAACCGAGCATCAGCGTGTAGGCGGGCAGGATCGCCATGTTCCGGCGCACCACGTCCTGGCTCTTCGCGCTGAGCACGCCGGTGATCACGTGGGGGTACATGAACAGCGCCAGTGCCGAGCCGAAGGCGAGCGTTGCGTATGCCGTCTGACCCGCCGACACCCCGGGCACGAGCGTGGCCGGCGCCCCGGCCGGCGTGGTCTTGTGCGGCAGCGCCTTGCCGGCGGCGTCGAAGATCGACCCATACCCGCCCAGCTTGCTGGGGATGTAGATGACCGCGACCGCCACGGTGATGTAGATGGCCAGGTCCTTGACCACCGAGATCAGGGCGGGGGCGCGCAGGCCGCTGTTCCAGGTGTACGCCGCCAGGATCAGGAAGGCCACGATGATCGGCCAGTCGCCGTTCACGCCCATCGCCTGGATCACCACCTGGAGGCCGACGAGCTGGAGGGCGATGTAAGGCATCGTGGCGAGCACGCCGGTGATGGCGACGCTCGTCGCGAGCGACCTGCTCCCGTAGCGGCCCCTGACGAAGTCGGCGGGCGTCACGTAGCCGCGGGCCGCCGCAACCGACCACAGCCGCGCCACGAACACGAACGCCAGCGGGTAGACGATGATCGTGTACGGGAGGGCGAAGAAGCCGCCGGCGCCGGTGCCGAACATCAGCGCCGGCACGGCAATGAACGTGTAGGCGGTGTAGATGTCGCCGCCCAGCAGGAACCAGGTGACGACGGTTCCGAAGCGCTTGCCGCCGAGGCCCCACTCGTGCAGCACCCTGAGGTCGCCGCGGCGCCAGCGCGCGGCAACGAAGCCCATCACGGTGATCAGGGCGAACATGGCGCAGAAGACGATCAGCGCCGCGGCGTGGGTCTCGTGCTTCATCCCTCGCTCCGCCGGAAGCGGCCGCTCGGCCGTGCCCGCTGCTCAGGGGGCGTGCCTCTCGTGCGCGTGCGCGTGTACACGAAGTACGTGATCGCCACGGTCACGGGGACCCAGGCGAACTGGTACCAGTAGAAGAACGGGAACCCGAACAGCTCCGGGTCCGCTTTCGCATAGATCGGGACCCAGAGCAGGCCGATCACCGGGATCAGCAGCAGCGTGTACCACGCACGCGACGGCATTAGTGGCGTTTGCTACCCGGGTCCGGGCGCGCCTAATCGCTAATCGTCAGACAGAATCTGGTCCGCCGTCCGGTGGGCGAGCGACATGATCGAGATCATCGGGTTGACCCCCGGCGCCGTCGGGAAGGCGCTGGCGTCGCCGATCCAGACGCCCTTCACGTCGTGCAGCTCGCCGCGGCCGTCAGCGACGGACTCGGCGGGGTCGGAGCCCATCCGGCACGAGCCCATCTGGTGGGCGGTGAAGCAGCTCACGTCGTTGGGCTCGTAGCTGGCCGACTCGAGCCGGCCGACGTACTCGTCGAAGTCCTCGCCCTCGCGCCAGCGGGTCTCGCGCGCGTGCAGGGTGAAGATCTGCGACGCGCCGGCAGCCTGGTGGAGGCGCGCCAGCTCCACATGCGCACGCACGGCGAGGCGGCGATCGACGTCGTCTGTCAGGCCCCAGCGGACCACCGGGCGCTGGAAGTCGTCGAGCACGACCTCGCCCGAGCCGTGGTCGCGTGCGACGGTGATGAACGGCGCCAGCCAGCGGAAGGGCTGCATCAGCTCCTTGTGCGACTGGCCCGACTCCCAGGGCATCGAGGCCGACACGATCCCGGGGTGCATCGAGGTGGCCTCGAAGAGGAAGCCGCAGCCGTCCTCGATGTCTGCGAACTCGTCCGATACGAGCGACTGGATCTGCCCGCGCCAGCCCTCGACCGGCTCGTCGTAGATGCCGGTGACGAGATAGGCCGGGTGGAGGCGCAGGTTCTTGCCCACCGCCGGGCCGCCGATGCCGCTGCGCAGCAGCAGGCCCGGCGACTCCACCGAGCCGCAGGCGACGATCACGGTCGGCGCGTCGATCGTGAGCGCGGTGGTCGAGCCGTCGGCGTGAGTCACCGTCGCCGCGACGCCGGCGGCGCGCCCGTCCTCGACCAGGACCCGGTCCGCGTGGCAGCCCACGACCGCCTTGGCGCCCGCGTCCGAGGCGTCCTGGAGCCAGGTCTTCATCACCGAGCGCTTGCAGCCGCGCGGGCAGCCCGCGAAGCAGAAGCCGCACTGCTCGGGCTCGTCGTCGAGCGTGACGTTGCGGACGATCGGCCGGTGCTCGTAGCCGAGCGCGTCGCAGGCGGCCATCAGCTTCTTGTGGGTCTCGTTCTGGGTGGTCGCCTCCGTGTTGGCATTGACGCGCTCCATCACGACGTCGATGTGGTCGCGCTTGTACGACTCGTAGTCGTCGAGGCCGAGGAGCCCATGCGAGCCCCACTCGCCGACGATCCGCTCGGGCGTGGGGATGCAGTTCATGTAGTTGACGACGGTGCCGCCGCCGAGCGTCTGGCCGGCGAGAATCGAGATCGAGCCGTCCTCCGATGCCGCGAGGCCGCCGCCGTAGTAGAGCTCCTGCATGCCCGGGAGCTCGAGCGACTTGAAGTCGGACTCGTTGCGATACGCCCCCGCCTCGAGCACGAGCACGTCCTTGCCGGCTTCGGCCGCGCGGGCCGCGATCACGCCACCGCCGGCGCCGGAGCCCACCACGCAGACGTCGCACTCGAGCGTCGCCGCCTCGCCCGAGACGTCCTGGATCGAGATCGTCTTGGGGGCGTCGGCCGGCGGCGGAGCCGGCGCGCCCGGATAGCCGATCGCCTCCCAGTTGGGGTTGTGGCCCTGCTCGTCGGGCAGCGCGTAGAAGAACAGCATCGTCAGCGCCTTGAGCGAGTGGAGTCCGAGCTTGGCCTCGGGATCCTGGTCGCGGAAGGCGTGGACGATCGCAGTGCGGCCCTCGACCTCGGCCTTGGCGAAGCCCTCGCCGGCGAGCGCGTCGAGCAGGCCCGCGAAGGCCGCGATCTCCTCCGGCATCAGCGTGTCGGCGAAGGTCTGCTCGATGTGGGCGGGTATCTCCATGTCGGAGGCCGCGCGGCCCAGGAAGTCCCTCTCCACCGGATCGCCGGTTTGGGCGTCCACGAACGGGACATACGTGTCACAGAGGGCAGCGAGAGTCTCCCTCTGGACGTCGGTCAGGACGCTGGCGGCCACCGCCACGCGCGGATACTAACCCCGAGGAAGGAGCGGCCGTGCCCGAGAGAAGCGAATACGCGCCCGGAACCCCATGCTGGCTCGACTTGGCGGCCCCGGATATGGACGAAGCACGGTCCTTCTACGGCGGCCTCTTCGGCTGGGAGGCGGACTCCGCACCCGGCCCCGAGGAGGAGACGGGCGGCTACAGCTTCTTCACCCTCCGCGGCAGGGTCGTGGCCGCGTTTGGTCCGCCCGGCGAGGACGAGCCGCCGAGCTGGCGCTCGTACGTCGCCGTGTCCGATGCGGAGGAGACGGCCGACAAGGTCCGCGAAGCCGGTGGCGAGGTCGTCTTCGGCCCGGTGGACGTGATGGACGCCGGCCGGCTGGCCGTCTTCCGCGACACGGAGAACGCCGTGATCTGCGCCTGGCAGCCGGGCCGGACGAAAGGCGTACAGCTGGTGAACGAGGCCGGGACGCTCTCCTGGAACGAGCTCGCCACGCGCGACGTGGACGCGGCCAAGTCCTTCTACGAGGCAGTGTTCGGCTGGCGGCCGGAGGAGCGCGAGATGGGCGACGCCCCCTACGTGATGCTCCACGTCGACGACCACCCCGTCGGCGGCATGCTGCCGCTCACCGACGACGCGCCCGAGGATGTCTCACCGCACTGGCTCGCCTACTTCGTGGTCGAGGACTTCGACGCCACGGTCGAGAAGGCCAAGGAGCTGGGCGGCGACGTCCGCGCGCCCGAGTCCGACACCGAGGCCGGCAAGTTCGCCGTGCTGAGCGACCCGGCGGGCGCGACCTTCGCGGTGATCGAGCTGTCCCCCCGGTCGGAGAACGGCGACGACGGCGACGATGACTGAGCGCGAGCGCCCGGATATCGACACGGTGCGGGAGACGCTCAAGGAGGAGGAGAAGGAGATCGAAGAAGCGTCGGAGGACGAGGAGGACGAGGAGGAGGACGACTAGCCCGTCCGGGCTACGCGAAGGCGGCCTTGACGAGGTGCCAGATCCCGAGCGGGACGCCGATGACGATCCCCGCCACCGCGCCGAGCACGATCACCGGGATCACGAACGGCAGGACCAGCAGCAGGCACGGCAGCAGTCCGGGCATCACGGCAGCGATCTGGATGAACACGATCCCGGATCCGATGGCCAGGCCGGCGATGTCGTTGTCCTCGTTGAGCGCGGCGGTGTCGGCGGCGTTCATCTTGGGCCCTCCTTTGCCGACGGGGTTTGTCGATCTACTGGTAGGACCCATCCCGCCGGAGGGATGTGACGAGCCGCCGCTAGCGCCGCAGCAGCCGCACCACGATCACGATCGCCGCGATCACGAGCGCGAGCGCTCCGAACTGGACCGCCAGGGTGACCCCGGTGCTCGCGTTCTCCGTCGCCCTGTGCAGCGAGCCGAAGAGGATCGAGGCGCCGAAGAAGAGCACCAGCGTCCAGAGCACCGTGTTCCTGTCCATGGAGCTAACCGCGCTCCGCGTCCACTCGGCTGGCAAGACCCTCCACGAAGAGGTCGATGAGCAACTCGAAGCGCTCGTTCTGGTCGCTGAATGCGAACTGGTCCGCCACCTCGACCATGTTCGGAAAGCGGTCCAGCGGTAGCGCCGCGACGTAGTCGCGCGCGGCGCGGGCGATCTCGTCGATCGGCGGCTGCCCCTCGGGGGGCTCGCCGCCCTGGCCGGTCTCGTCGATCGTGAAGCCGTTGATCACCGACGTGAGCAGGTGGAGGCCGACCACGGCGAGCTGGTCCGGCACGCCGCCCGCCCGCAGGATCGCCAGAACGCGCTCGCTGTACTCGAGCGCGTGGGGACCCATCGGCACGCGCCCGATCGAGATCCGGACGACGTCGCGATGGCGAAGGATCGCCTCGCGCATCGTCCGGGCCACCTCCTTCAGCTGCTCCCGCCAGCGCTCGGGCTCCGGGTCGGGAACCTCCTGCTCCGATATCACCCGGTCGAAGATCAGGTCGAGCAGGCCGTCCTTGCTCCCGACGTGCCAGTAGAGCGACGCCGCGCCCGTGTCGAGCTCCTCCGCCACGCGGCGCATGCTGAGCCCGTCGAGCCCCTCGGCGTCAAGGACCTTGAGCGCCGCGTCGACGATCGCCTCCTGGGTGAGCGGGTCCCGCCGGCGGCCGCCGGGGCGTTGCGGCACCCGCTGCCAGGGCGGTGGCGGGAGATCGGGGGTCGTCGCCATCTCGAACAGCGTACTACCGACGAACGACGGTTGAAATGATCCAGGCTGCCTGCTAGAACAGTGTTCGACATCGAATGCTGTTCGAAAGGAGCGCACATGAGTGTTGAGGCTCAGGCGGCCCCGGGCTTCGGGGGAGTCGCCTATCCGCGCCGCTGGCTCGCGGCTCTGGTGATGATCGGCGCCGCCACGATGGACCTCATCGACCTGACGATCGTCAACGTGGCGCTGCCCACGATCCGTCACGACCTCGGCGCGAGCGGAACGGAGCTCGAGTGGGTCGTCTCCGCCTACATGCTGGCCTTCGCGGCCACGCTGATCGTCTGGGGGAGCTTCGGCGACGTGCTCGGCCGCAAGCGCGTCTTCCTCGCGGGCATCGCGGCATTCGGGCTGGCGAGCCTGGCCGCCGGCCTCGCCCAGGCGCCGACCGCGTTGATTGCCGCACGCGTCGTTCAGGGGACGGCGGCGGCCGCGATGATCCCGCAGCTCCTGGCGACCTTGCGCACGATGTTCGCCGGCGAGGAGCGCGGCAAGGCATTTGGGATGTACGGCGCGATCCTCGGCTTCGCCTCGGCGCTCGGGCTCCTCCTGGGTGGCGCGCTGACCGAGGCCGATCTCTTCGGCCTGGGCTGGCGCGCCGTCTTCTTCGTCAACGTGCCGATCGCGCTGGTCTCGTTCGTGGCCTCGGCGCGCTTCGTGCCGGAGACGTACGACCGCTTCGCCGGACGTCCCGACCTGCTCGGCGCCGGTCTCCTTACGGCGGCGATCGTGGCGATCGCCTATCCGCTGCTCGAGGGGAGAAGCCACGGCTGGCCGATCTGGTCCTGGCTCGTCTTGGCCGCCGGCCTCGTAACGGTGGCGCTGCTGATGGTGGTGGAGGGACATCGGCGGCACGACCGGGTGGCGCCGCTCCTCCGTACACGCCTCTTTCGGATCCCGGCCTTCTCTGCCGGGCTGCTGGTGCAGACCGCCTTCTCGGCCGGCCTGCAGGGCTTCTTCCTGATCTTCGCGGTCTGGCTTCAGACCGGGATGGGCTACTCGCCGCTGGGAGCGGGCCTGACCGCCCTCGCCTTCAGCATCGGGAGCTTCCTGCTTGCCCCGGTGGCGGTGCCGCTGGCGCAGCGGAAGGGCAGGCTCGTTCTGATCTGCGGCGCGCTTCTGATGGCTCTCGGGGTGGCGGGAGTGGCGCTCGGAGCCGGTCACGTCGGCGGCGGGCGGCCGTGGCCGATCGTCCCCGGACTTGCGCTGGCGGGTGTCGGCCTCTCCCTCCTGATCATCCCGCTTGCGAACGTTGTGCTGGCGGCGGCGCCGGCCGGGGTGGCCGGCGGCGCCTCGGGGCTGTTCAGCACCGCGCAGCAGCTCGGTGGCGCGCTCGGCGTGGCGCTGGTTGGCAGCGCGTTCTTCTCCGGGCTCGAGAGCCACTCGTTCACGCACGCCTTCGAGCACACCGTCCCGCTCGTCGCGGCGCTGTTCCTCGCCGCCGGCGCGCTCTCCCTCGTCCTGCCACGGACGGCCGTCGGGGAAGAGGAGACGATCTGAGCCGAATACGATCCCGGCCGCGTGAACCTCGACCTCACAGACGAGCAGCAGAACATCCGGCGCCTCGTGCGCGACTTCGCCGACAACGAGGTCAAGCCGGTGGCCGAGGAGCTCGACCGCGAGAAGAGATTCCCGTACGAGATCGTCGAGAAGCTCGGCGAGCTCGGGCTCATGGGCATCCCCTATCCCGAGGAGTACGGCGGCGGCGGCGCCGACACCCTCTCCTACGCGATCGCCATCGAGGAGCTGACCCGGGCGGACTCGAGCGTGGCGATCACGGTGGCGGCCAACACGTCGCTCGGCACCTGGCCGATCTACGCGTTCGGCAGCGAGGAGCAGAAGCGCGAGTGGATGCCGCTGCTCTGCTCCGGCCAGAAGCTCGGCTCGTTCGGGCTCACGGAGCCTGAGGCGGGCTCCGACGCCGGGAACACCCGCACCACCGCCCGCGAGGAGAACGGCGAGTGGGTGGTGAACGGCGCCAAGCAGTTCATCACCAACGCCGGCACCGACATCTCCGGCTTCGTCACGATCACCGCGCGGACGGGCGAGAACGAGGTCTCGAACCTCCTCATCCCGGCCGGCAGCCCCGGCTACAGCGTCGGGGCGCCCTACCGCAAGATGGGCTGGAACGCCTCGGACACCCGGCCGCTTGCGTTCGACGACTGCCGCGTGCCCGCGGACAACCTGGTCGGCCGGCGCGGCGACGGCTTCAAGCAGTTCCTCAACACCCTGGCGGGCGGGCGAATCAGCGTGTCAGCGATGGGAGTCGGCCTGGCTCAGGGCGCGCTCGACGAGGCGCTCGCCTACGCCAAGGAGCGGCGCGCTTTCGGCCAGCCGATCTCGAAGTTCCAGGCGATCCAGATGAAGCTCGCGGACCTCTCCGCCGAGATCGAGGCCGCACGCCTCCTCACCTACAAGTCCGCCCTCGAGAAGGACGCAGGGCGCGACTTCAACGTGAGCGCCGCCCAGGCCAAGCTCAAGACCGGACGGCTGGCGGTCAAGGCGACCGAGGAGGCCGTGCAGATCCACGGCGGCTACGGCTACATCGAGGAGTACCCGGTCTGCCGCTTCTATCGCGACGCCAAGATCCTCACGATCGGCGAGGGGACCGACGAGGTCCAGCAGATGCTGATCGCGCGAGCGCTCGGCTGCTGAAACGAATCCGCTTGCACTATTCGCCGAACCCCCTTACGGTCGTATGAACCTGCAATAGGTTTGGACTCCCTCCCGCCCTTGTGCAAGAGGGCGGGATGAAGCGATTTGGCCGCGGCCCGGAGAACCCCGGGCCGCGGCCTTTTTGGTTGGCTGCGCGCGTGAGACGGACCGTCGCCCTCTTCCTGGTGCTCTTCGGGGCCTACGCCGCGACGCTCGGGCTGCATGCCTTTGGCCGCTCGGACTACGGCGGTGACGAGCCCCATTACCTGCTCGCTGCCAAGTCGATCGTCGACGACGGCGACTTCGACGTCCGCGACGACTACAGGGAGCGCGGCTACCGCGCCTTCTACCCCTACGAGCTGGATCGCCAGGGCCAGCTGAAGAACGGCGCTCTCTACGAGCCGCGCGGCGCCGGCTTTCCGCTCCTGATCGCCCCGGCGTACGCCATCGGCGGCGCCCATGGCGTCGAGGTCTTCCTCGCCCTGGTCGCTGCCCTTGCGCTGGCCCTCGCCTACCGGCTGGCGCTCCGCGTGGTGCCGGACCCCTGGGCGATAGGGGCGGCGCTGGCCGTGGGGCTGTCGCCGCCGTTCCTGGCCTACGGCACCGCCGTCTACCCGGAGCTGAGCGCCGGGGCCTGTCTCGCGGGGGCCGCCCTGCTCGCGGTGCGGCTCGACGCCCGCCCCCGCCGGCGCGGCGCCTTCGGCTGCTTCGCCCTGCTCGCCCTGCTGCCCTGGCTCGGCACCAAGTTCATCCCCGCGGGCATCGTCCTCGGCTGGTTCGCGGCGCGGGCCCTCTGGCGGGCGCGGCGGCGCACCCTCGCGGTGGGCTCGGTCGAGCTCGCCGGCTTCAGCCTGGCCCTGTTCGTGGGGATCAACGAGGCGCTCTACGACGGGCTGGCCCCCTACGGGACCGGCGAGACCACCACCGACGCCCATTTCCCCGGCGGCTATATCGATCGCGCCTACCGGCTGGTGGCGCTGTTCGTGGACCGCGACTACGGCCTGCTGCGCTGGGCGCCGGTACTCGTCCTCGCCTTCGCCGGCGTCTGGCTCCTGTGGCGCTCGCGGCGCGAGCACCTGGCCCGGGCGCTGCCGGGGGCGAGGGAGACGGAGCTCAGCGCCGGTCTCTGCGCGGCGGCGCTGGCCGCTCAACTGCTCGTGGCCGCCTTCTTGGCGCCGACCATGTTCGGCTTCTGGTTCCCGCCCCGGCACCTGCTGGCCGCGCTGCCGCTGGCGGTGCCGCTCGTGGCCTGGGGCCTCCGCCACGCTCCGCGCGTGGGCGCACTCCTGGCGCTGATCACGCTCGTCGCCTCGGCCTGGCTCTACGTGGACGTGCGCTGGGGTGACGGCGCGCTCGTCAGCCACCGTCCCGACGCGCCGTTCGGGCCGCTCACCGGCGCCTTCCCGCTCTTCGACGGCTCGCTCTGGCCAAGCGCCTTCGCCTCCGCGGTGGGCGCCGCCGTCCTCGTCCTCGTCGCGCGCGAGGCGCTCGCCTTGCGCAACTCGCGCCACGCCGCCGGAGCGACGCTCAGCCCACGGCCGCCGAGCTCGTGGTGACGGCCGACCGCGCCGGCCGCCAGGCCTCCCAGTAGGCGCCCAGCCGGCGCACGAACGCGCCCGGGCGCTCTGCGTAGACCCGCCGGCCGAGGTCCAGCGCCTCTCGCTGAAGGACGTCGCGTCGGGCGGCCACGGCCTCGTCGCACTTCTCCAGCGCCTCGTCGTCGAAGCGAGCGTGCGCCCATTCCAGAAGGACGGCGTGGTCGTGATCGTCGCCGAGCCGGTCGGACAGCTCGTGAGCCTCGTCGGCAGTCACCTTGAGGAGCGGCGGCCAGCTCTCCCGGAGAAGCGTCAGGTGGTACCAGAGGTCCTTCTCGCGCTTGCGCCACTCGTGCAGGATCTCGGTGGTCGGCTCCTCCTCGACCGCCTGCCAGGCCCTGCGGCCGCGGCGGTAGATGCGGCGCAGGCCGCCCTCCAGCGCCTCGAAGCCGTCGCGCTCGAGGGGCCACTCCTCCACCCTGTCCCGCGCCGCCTCCAGTGTCGCGATCACGGCATCGGCCGAGTCGGCCCTGGGCGCGGCGTCGCGGTGGGCCTTCAGAGCCCTCCGCAGCTCGGGAAAGGAACCGTCGAGCCCCTTCAGCGTGTCCAGCATGGCGTCCGCGTCGCGCACTCCCGACAGTGCCCGCGCGGCATCCCGGAAGCACTCGTTCTCGCGCCGGTAGATCTCGTCGCCGAGCTCGTCCCGAGCAAGCCGGAGGACCGAGCGCAGCTTCTTCATGTCCTTGCGCGCCTCGTGCACGGCTTCCTCGGCCGAGCTGTCGGACTTGCCCCCCAGCTCGTCGATGGCGTGGTCGATGCGCCCGCGGGCGATCCTCCCAAGCGCGCCGGAGACCGCCTCGTCGTCGAGGAAGCGAAAAGTGCGGGCCTCCTTGGCGGAGCGACGCTTGATCGCGACCCCCGCTCGCCTGGAGCTGGTCATGCGGCGACTCTAGCGACCCACACGGGCCGGCCGGCCTACGTAAGAAGGCCCGTTGCTCGAACGTATATTCCGTGAGTGCAGGGCATTCAGGTTCGGCAGCTGGTAAAGCGCTACGGGGATGTCCTCGCGCTCGACCGCGTCGATCTCGAGGTTGCGCCGGGCTCGGTCGTCGCCCTGCTCGGCCCCAACGGCGCCGGCAAGAGCAGCCTGGTTCGCATCCTCGCCACGACCGTTCTGCCTGACTCCGGCACGGCCAGCGTCTACGGCCACGACGTGGTCACCGACGCCGCGCAGGTCCGCGCCTCCCTCGGGCTCATTCTCGGCAACCAGCGCTCCTGGTACTGGAGGCTGAGCGGCCGGCGGAACCTGGAGTTCTTTGCCGCGCTCTACGGGCTGCGGCGCCGGGCCGCCGCGGCGCGGGCCGATGAGCTGCTAGCCGAGGTCGAGCTTGGCGAGGTGGCCGATCGGCGGGTCGGGGAGTACTCGGACGGGATGCGCGCGCGGCTCGCCCTGGCGAGGGCCTTGCTCCGCGAGCCCCCGACGCTGGTCCTGGACGAGCCGACACAAAACCTGGATCCGATCGCGTCGGCGAACTTCCGCGACATCGTCCTCCGGCTGGCCCACGAGCGTGGGACCTCGGTTCTGCTGACCACGCACAACCTCCACGAGGCCGCGGCGCTCGCCACAGAGGTGGTGGTCCTGGCCATGGGCCGCGTGGTCTCCACGAAGCGGGCGCGGACGGACGCCGCGGACCTCGAAGCCACGATGCTCTCGGTCGCGGGGACATGAGCGCACTCGTCACGGTTGCCGCCTGCGTTCGCCGGGACTGGCGGATCGCCCTCTCGTACCGGCTGGCGTACGCGATCGAGGTCGCGGCAATGGTCTTCACGCTCCTGCTCTTCTATTACCTCGCCCGCATCGTCGACTCGTCGTCGCTCCCCTCGTCCGCCGGCCTCGACCGCGGCTACTTCGGTTTTGCCGTGTTCGGGATCGCCCTCAGCCGGACCCTCTACGTGGCGCTCACCTCGTTCGCGAACCAGCTTCGCGAGGAGCAGACGACAGGCACCTTCGAGGCCCTCATGGCCACCCCGGCACGCCCGTCGATGCTGATCCTCAGCTCCGGGACGTATGACCTGCTCCGAGGAACCCTCACCGGCGTCCTGACGATCGTCGCCGCCGTGGTCTTCTTCAACCTGCCTCTGGAGGGCGGAGTGGAGTCCGCCGCCGTCGGCACGGGAGGCCTGCTGGGCTGCATAGTCCTCTTCGCCGCGATGGGGGTGGCGACGGCGGCGTTCACCGTCGTCTTCAAGCAGGCGTCGGCCGTGCTGGGCCTGGCCACCACGGCGATCGCCCTGATCGGCGGGGTCTACTTCCCGGTCCAGGTGCTGCCGAGCGCCCTCGAGTTCATCGCGAACATCCTGCCCTTCACCTGGGGTCTCGACGTCCTTCGGTCAGCGCTTCTGCAAGGGGATGCCGAGCCTGGACGCCTCGGGCTGCTGCTCGCCTTCGACATCGTCGCGCTTCCGGCTGCACTCGTCCTCTTCAATGCCGCGCTCCGGCGTGCGAGGCGCGCGGGGAGCCTTGCCCAGTACTGATGCGCGAGCAACCGCTGTCTGAGTTCTCCCCGTCGGTTCAGCGAACCGTTCACCACATGGTCGTCGACTCGGCGACGACCGAGGTGGTCTCCGCTTTCGAGGAGCGCGGGGTACGCAGCCTCTTGATCAAAGGGCCCGCAATCGGCCGCTGGCTCTACGACGACTCGGCATCCCGCGAGTACGTCGACATGGACCTGCTGGTGCCGCCGGAGGACCAGGCGATGGCAGCGCAGGTCCTGGCAAGCCTCGGCTTCACGAGCAGGAATGTGGATCTCTCTGAGGAGGACGTCTCGCAGTTGCTGGAGGAGCGACAGATCGACAGGCACGCCACCGTGTGGGGCCGCTTCCCCCCGGGTGTGTCGGTAGACCTGCACAAGACCATCGCGGGAGTTCGCGCCGACCCGGCGGATCTCTGGGATGCCCTCGCGCCGGACGTGGAGCAGCTCAGCATCGCCGGGGGCACCGCCGCAATTCCCGGCGAGGCTGGACGGACCTGCATCGTCGTGTTGGAGGCAGCCAAGGCGGGCCCCGCCGACCCCGACGACCTGTCCGATCTGCAGCGAGCGTTGGCTGTGGTCGACGAGCCCGTTTGGCGGGAGGCCGCGAGTCTGGCCGAGCGGGTCCAGGCAGCTCCCGCGTTCCTGGCCGGACTCCGCCTGCTGCCCGACGGCGCCGCGCTGGCCGAGCGGCTCGGATTGAGCGCGGACGTCGATATGGAGACGGCCCTGAGGGCCCGCTCCGCACCACCCATGGCGTATGGCTTCCAGCGGCTGTCGGAGAAGCGAGGTCTGGCGGCGAAAACGGCCTTCGTCGCGCGCGAGATCGTGCCCACGAGGATCTTCATGCGGCACCGCTCCCCGATGGCGCAGCGCGGAACCGTCGGCCTGGTCCTTGCCTATCTCTGGCGCCCGCTGTGGCTGCTCGGCCATGCCGGAGAGGGCTTCCGCGCGTGGCGGCGGGCAGGAAGGGAGACCAGATGAGCGAGATGTTGCGTATCCGGCCGGATGCCCTGGAATGGCGGGAGGCAGAGGGTGAGATAGTCGCGCTCGATCTGAGGACGTCCACGTACGTGGCGATCAACAGCACGGGTGCGTCGCTCTGGCCCGCGCTGATCGAGGGCGCCAGCCGGGACGACCTCGTCAGCACGCTCGAGCAGAGGTTCGGCCTGGACCGCGCTCGTGCGGAGGGCGACCTGGACGCGTTCCTGGAGCTGCTCCGCGACCGCGACCTGCTGGAGGGCTGAGGCCTGGCCGGCCGGCGCACTGATCTCTCGACCCTCCGAGCGGCCTGGTGGGCGCTGCGGTCCGCCAGGCGGGCACGCAGGCGGCTCGACCGGGACGGCTTGGAGGCCGTTGCCATGCTGCCGGCGGCTCCGGAGCTGCCGGACGAGGCCGCCCGGGGGGTATACGCGGTGCTGCGCCGGAGGACGGACACCTGCCTCGTGCGGTCCATGGTGCTTCAGACGTGGGATGCCGCGCACGGCCGGCCGCGGGACCTGATCGTTGGCGTGACCTCTCCGAGCGACGGCTTTCAGGCCCACGCCTGGCTCGAGGGGGATCCGCCCTGCGAGGCGGAGGGCTTCCGGGAGCTGCTCCGCCGGCCTCCGCGATGACCGACCTGAGGCCCCTCGAGGTCGCGTCCGGGATTGCGCTGGGCGAGGAACCGGATGCGGAACCGCTTCCCGCGATAGCCCGCGGTCTCACCCCCCGCGTGGCCTTGGAGCAGGCGGTCGTCCCGGCGCTGGAGCGGCCTCCCTGCGTCGTCAGCTTCTCCGGGGGCCGGGACTCGTCGGCCGTGCTCGCGGTGGCGACGCACGTCGCGCGGCGAGAGGGCCTTCCCCTGCCCATCCCGGCGACCCTTCGCTTCCCCGGCGTCCCCGAGGCGGACGAATCGAGCTGGCAGGAGCTCGTCCTCCGGCACCTCGGGCTCGGGGATTGGCATCGCACCCAAGTGACCGACGAGTTCGAGGTCATGGGCCCGGAAGCCGTCTCGGCCCTCAGGCGCCACGGCGTCCTGATGCCGCTCAACTCGTACGGTCACGCGCCTCTCCTTCGCGTGGCAGCCGGCGGATCGCTCCTGACCGGGTTCGACGGAGATGGGCTGTTCGGGAGCTGGCGCTGGCACCGGGCGGCAAGCATCCGGGGCCTGCGTACCCGGCCTCGCCCGCGTGACGGCCTGACCGTCGGGCTCGCGGCAGCCCCCAGGCGGGTCCGCGCCGCATGGCTGTCCCGCCGCGAGCGGCTCCCGTCGCTGTCGTGGCTCCACCCCCATGTGGAGCAGGCCGTCAGCCGTGCCTGGACGCTGGACCGCGCGAGCGAGCCTGCGAGCTGGAAACGGCGGATCGAGTGGTACGCGCGCCAGCGGGCAATCTTGCTGCCGCAGCGGAGCCTCGAGCTACTGGCGCGGGACTCCGACACCCAGCTCGTGCACCCCTTCGTCGACCGGGGTTTCCTTGCCGCGCTTTCGCGGACCGGGGGTCGATCGGACTACGCCGCGCCCCGGACGGTATGGATGCGGTCGCTGTTCGCCGACCTTCTCCCCGAGAAGGTGGTGACCAGGCGCGACAAGGCCGAGATGGAGGCGGTGCTCGTGGGAGAGGGAGCCCGCCGCTTCGCCGATGACTGGGACGGCACGGGCGTGGATGAGGAGCTCGTGCACGTCGATGCGCTGCGGGAGGCCTGGCGGCGGGGTGAGTGGCTCAGCATGACCCTGCTCCATGTCGCCTGGCTCGCCTCGAATGGGCGAGAGGCTCGCCGTCCGTCCGAGCGGCGCGGCGTGGCGACGAAGTCGTGAGCCCCGCGGCGGTCAACGGACACGGCGCCTATGGCCTTCGGCTCTCGGGGCTGGGCGAGGAGCCCGCCGTGCGAAAAGCCCTGGTGAGGGCTCCGGAGCACTGGCCCGATGTGCACCTGGAGCAACAAATCGCGGATCCGCCAAAAGAGCCCGGTGCCTTCACCCCCGACTGGGCGAGGATCGGGCTTGAGGGCGGCGGACACGTGTTTGCCGACCGCCGCTCGCGACGTGTCACCTTCGTCAGCCCGCAGCCGGTGGAAGCAGACGTGCTGTTGCATCCCGCGCTCTCCTTCGTCGGCGCGGTCTACTCCAAGTGGCTCGGGCGCCAGGCGATTCACGCAGGAGCCTTCGTGGTTGACGGTGAGGCGTGCGCCCTGATCGGCGTGAGCTGGGGCGGTAAGAGCTCCACGCTCGGCTGGCTCGCACAGGCCGGAAGCCAGATACTCGCGGACGACCTGGTGGTGATCGACGACGGAGCCGCGTTCGCCGGGCCGCGGACGCTGGATCTGAAGCCCGCCTCCGCGCGCTATCTGGGCCACGAGGGCGATCGCGTTCGCGGCGGCGGGCGCCGGCGGCTCGCTCTGGACGGCGTCAAGGCCGAGATGCCGCTCCGATTCTGGATCGCGCTGTCCTGGGGCGACGCCCTCGAGGCAAGGCGCATCCCACCCTCGGAGCGTCTGGGGGTGCTCCTCGAGCACCTGCAGCTCCGCCTTCATGGACCCGGTTCCGGAGCCCTCCTGGATCTGGCGGCGTTGCCCGCCTTCGAACTCCGCCGCCCAAGGCAAATATCTTCGCTCCCGCAAGCGGGAGCGAAGATATTGGAGCTTGCGTCCGCCTAGCGCGGGCCCGCGCTAGTAACTCGGCGACTTGAAGCCGCGAACGGCGTCGTTCAACTCGATCCGCGTATCGGCGGCGAGCGAACCGATCACAGTCAACGTCGGAGGGGTGTAAACCTCCGCCTTGGCCTGATCAGTCATAGACAGCCTCCTCCATGGAGTCGGGGGCCCGGTCACTCGTCCAACGGCCTCGCGAGCTCGAATCTTGCATGGTCCGAGTTCCAAAAACGGCTAGTACGTCGGCGACTTTCCGCCGTTGACGCTGTCGACGATCTCCTTGCGAGTATCGGTCGCCAGCGAGCCGATCACTGTGAGTGTGGGAGGCACGTACGCCTCGTCCACCATGCGTGCGTCATCGGTCATGTGTCACCCCCTGTCTCAAAACTAGGTACACCTGGTCAACCTAATAACTGACCAGGCGCGGGCATTCTTGCGAATCAGCCCCGTTCCAGCAACCTCGTAGCGGCGCTCGCCGGGTCGAGGCGTCGGGCGACCACCTCGTCCAGCAGCTCCTGGACCTCGGGGTCCTCGCGGGCCTTGGCGTCCAGCTCGCGGCGCATGCGGGCGGCCGCAAGGGCCAGCACCTCGTTCATCAGGTTGCGACGGCGGCGCTCCGCGAGGGTGCCCTCCTGCTCGATGTAGTCGCGGTGCTCCCCCATCTTCTCCACGAGCTCCTCGACGCCCTCGCCGCGCGAGGCCTCGGTCTTCACGATCGGCACTCGCCAGCCCTCCTGGGAGCCGAGCGAGAGCACGCCGCGGATCTCACGGACCATGGTGTCGGTGAGCGGGTGGTCGGACTTGTTGACCGCGATCACGTCGGGGATCTCCATCACGCCGGCCTTGAGGGCCTGGATCGAGTCGCCCGAGCCGGGCATCAGGACGAGAACGACCGTGTCGGCGTGGTCGATGATGTCCACCTCGGCCTGCCCCACCCCCACGGTCTCGAGGAAGACGTCGTCCTTGCCGCTCGCGTCCATCAGCAGGGCCGCCTGGAGGGTGGCCTCGGACAGGCCGCCCAGCGAGCCGCGGCTCGCCATCGAGCGGATGAACACGCCCGGGTCGAGGAAGTGGTCGGAAAGCCGGATGCGGTCGCCCAGCAGGGCGCCCTTGGTGAACGGCGAGCTGGGATCGATCGAGAGCACGGCCACCTCGCGCTCGCGGCCCCGGGCGTGCTCGATCAGCCGCCCGATCAGGGTCGACTTGCCGACCCCGGGCGGGCCGGTGAAGCCGACAACCGCCGCCCGGCCCGTCTTGGGGTAGACCTCACGGACGAGCGCCCAGCCCTCCGGGTCGTCGTCCTCCACGAGCGAGATCCCGCGCGCCAGGGCCCGCTTGTCGCCCTGGAGCAGGCGCTCGCTGAGATCGGCCGCCGTTCGCACGGCGGCAATGCTACGTATCGCCGCGCAGGTGCCCGGCCACGTCCCAGGTCCACAGCTCGACGACGTTGTCGTCGGGGTCGTTCACGTAGGCCGAGCGGCCGGCGCCCTCGAACACGGTCTCCTCCACATGCTGGCCCAGCGAGCGCAAGCGCTCCACCGCCGCCTCGTAGTCGCCCTCGGCGATGTGCATCGCGAAGTGGACGTGGCGCCCGCCGCGGCTGCCGAACAGGCCGACCTGCGGCCTCCATAGGCCGATCCGCGTCCGCTCGCCGGCCATGACCCAGACGGCCTCGCGCTGCGGCCAGCGATCCACCACCGGAAGGCCGAGGACCTCGGAGTAGAAGCGCTCGCTCGCCTCGAGGTCATCGACCTCGAGCACCAGCTCGTTGACCCCACTGACGGGAATTCCCATCTCCGGGATGATCCCTATGGATGGACGAACGCGCCGTCTTCGACGCTGTCCTCATGCGGGAGAGGTCAGAGCGGACCGTGAGCGCCCGGGAGGTGGAGGCCAAGGGCGGCATGTCCGTGCCGGAGATCGAGACGATGATCGAGGCGTTCGGGCTGCCCGTGCCCGAGCCCGATCAGCCCGCGTTCACGCCGGAGGAGGCGGAGGTGTTCGCCCGCCTCAAGGACCTTGAGGCGATTTGGCCTCCGGAGGTGGGCGTTCAGGCGGGCCGCGTCTACGGCCGCCTGCTCGCACGCATCGCCCAGACCGAGTTTCAGCTGTTCAGGGTCTACGTCCTCCCCCGCCTCCAGGCGAGCAGCCCGGAGGAGACGCTGCGCGCGGCCCGCGACGCGTTCGAGGCGCTCCTCCCGCTGGCCGACCCCCTGATCAAGGGCGTCCACCGCCGCTGGCTCGAGCACGAGCTGGCGCAGGAGGCAGTCGCCAGCGCCGAGTCCGGCGGCTCGCTGAGCGGCGAGGTCGACGTGACCTTCCTCTTCTGCGACCTGAAGGACTTCACGGCCTTCGCCGACACCGAGGGCGACACCGCCGCGGTGACCGCGATCGACCACTTTGCCGACAGCGTCATCCGCCGGCGCGGTCCCGAGTTCCGCTTCATGAAGTCGCTGGGCGACGGCTTCATGCTCGTCTACGGCGACGTCTGCACCGCGGTCCGGGCGGCCGTCCGGATCATGCGCTCGATGCAGGTGCCGCGTATGCCGCGCGTCCACGCGAGCGTCCATCGCGGGGTCGCGATCGTTCGCGAGGGCGACTACTTCGGCCGCTCGGTGAACATCGCGGCCCGTCTCCTCAACGCGGCGGATCGCGACGAGCTGGTGGTGACCGCCGGCGTGGTCGAGGCGTGCGGAGACGAGTTCGACTGGGAGCGGGTCGGCATGCGCAAGGTCCGCGGCGTCGCGGACCTGGTCGAGGTCCACCGTCTACTCGTAGGCGAGGGCCTCGAGAACGTCGAGCCGTGAGGCCCGTCGTGCCGGGCCGATGGCCGCCACGACCCCGGCGATCGCGGCCAGCACCAGCAGCATGATCAGCGTCCCGACCGGATAGCTGAGCGTGAAGCCTTCGTCGGTGAGCGGCCGCGACACGAGGCCGGCGAACACCGCGCCGAGGATCAGCCCGAGGATTGCCCCGATCAACGCCGTGATCACGGCCTCGTAGCGGATCATCGTCCGGACCTGGGAGCGGGACATGCCGACCGCGCGCAGCAGGCCGAGCTCCCTGGTGCGCTCGTGGATCGACAGGGCGAGCGTGTTGACGATCCCGAACAGGGACACGATCACCGCCAGCGACAGCAGCGCGTACACGAGGCCGAGGAGCTGGTCGACCTGCCTCGCCTGCGTGTCCTTCAGCTCCTTCTGGTTGAGCACCTCGGTGGTCGGGAAGCGGTTCTCGAGCGCGTTCGAGATGCGCTTCTGCACCCTCCTCGCATCGGCGCCCGTGACGAGCTTGACGAAGGTCGTGCTGGGCGCCGTGGTGCCGAAGTCGCGCCGGATCGTCCGCTCGCCGACGAGCACGTTGCCGATCAGGTCGGCGTTGTCCTTGACGGTTCCGCGGATGGTGAAGACCGGCCTGCGTTCGAGCGGCGTGCGGATCCGCACCCGGTCGCCCACCCCGAGGCCCTTGCCCTTGGCCCAGGCGTCGTCCACCACGGCGTCGCGCGGGGCGAGCTGCGAGAGCGTGTCCGGAGCGCCGTGCTTCCAGTCGAGCGAGAGGACCTGGTTGACGGTCTGCGGGTCCACGCCGGTCACGCGGATGTCCTCGTGGCCGATCTTGCCCCCGGCCGTGAACATCGACGAGACGGTGCGGACGCCCTTGACCTTTGCCGTGGTGGTCGCCGCCTTGGCCGGAATCTGGGAGAAGCCGTCGATGTTCTGGATCACGAGGTCGCCTTCGAAGTTCCTGTCCACCGCGCGGGCGATCGAGCCCTTGATGCCGGAAGCGAACACGGTCACGAACGCCACGAGCGCCAGTCCGATCATGAGCGCGGCGGCCGTGACCGCCGTCCGCGTCGGCTTGCGCAGGGCGTTCTCCCGCGCCAGCCGCCCGGTGAGCCCGCGCAGGTGCTCCAGCGGCCAGCCCGCCACGGCCGCAAGCGGGCGGACGAGTCTGGGACTCACGAGCGACGTGCCCAGCAGCACGGCCACCGCCCCGCCGCCCATCAGGCCCGCGGCGGTGCCCGACTCGTCGATGCCGCCGAACAGGCCGATGCAGGTGACGGCGATCCCGGCCACCCCGAGCAGCACGGCGAGCACCGTGTACAGGCGCCTGCGGCGGCGTCCGGCCTCCGGCAGCTCGGCCTCGAGCAGGGCGGCCATCGGGGTGACCCTCGTGGCCCGAAGTGCCGGCGACATCGCCGCGACCAGGGTCACTCCCAGGCCGACCAGGACCGAGACCACGATCGTCCTGGTCTCCACGACGGTGCCGGTGTTGGGGAGGTCGACGCCTATCGCCCTGAGCAGTGCGTTGAGCCCGCGGGCCACGCCTATCCCGCCCGCGATGCCCAGCACGGAGCCGAGCGCCCCGATCGTCCCGGCCTCGAGCACGACCGAGCGCAGCACCTGCCCGCGCGAGGCGCCCAGCGCTCGCAGCAGGCCGAACTCCCGCACCCGCTGGGCCACCGTGATCGAGAACGTGTTGAAGATCAGGAAGGCGCCGACGAACAGCGACACCCCCGCGAAGACGAGCAGCAGGATCTTGAGGAAGCTGAGCTGGTCCGCGATGTCCTCCGACTGCCGCTTGGCCGCCTGCTTGCCCGTCTCGACGAGCACCGAGTGCGGCATCACGCGCGCGATGCGGAGCTTGAGCTCGTCCGCGCTCACCCCGTTGTCGGCGGCTACGGAGATCTGGTCGAACTTGTCCTTCTTGTCGGTCACCCGCTGCGCCTCCGGCAGCGTGAGCTGGGCGATGGCCGCACCGCCGAACGAGGTCTGCCCCAGCCGGACCAGCCCCACCAGGCGATAGCGGGTCACCTGCTCCTCGCCCGCGATCCGCAGGGTGTCGCCCACCTCGAGGTGGCCGCGGTCGGCCGTCTGGGTGTCGAGCGAAGCCTCGTGCGCGTTTCGCGGACGCCTGCCCTTGACCACGGTGAGCGTCTCGAACTGCTTGGGCAGCTCCGAGGCGACGAAGTTGGGCGAGAACGCGGGGGTGATCGAGTCGCCGTTCTTCTTGACGAAGCGGGCCAGGGAGAAGATCGAGCCGGCGGCCGCCTCCACGCCGTCCACGCGGCGCACCCGAGGCAGCAGCTTCGCCGAGAAAGCCGGCGGCGCGGTCTGGTCGGACTTGACGTCCTGACGCGGCGTGACCGAGACGTCAGTTCCCTTGAGCGACTCCTCGAAGATGTCGTTGAAGGACTTGTTGATCGTGTCGGTGAGGACGTAGGTGCCGGCCACGAGCGCCACGCCCAACAGCACCGCCAGCATCGTCGTCAGGGCGCGCAGCTTGCGCGCCCCCAGCCCCCGCAACGCGACCCGCGTCACGCGGCGACCCTGCGGTCCTCGTCCACCCTCCCATCGCGGAGCACCACCAGCCGGTCGGCGTGGGCCGCGGCCTCCGGGTCGTGGGTGACCATCACGACCGTCTGGCCGAACTCGTCCACGGCCTGGCGCAGCAGCTTCAGCACGTCCTCGCTCGACTTGGTGTCGAGGTTGCCCGTGGGCTCGTCGGCGAAGACCACAGCCGGCCTCGAGAGCAGTGCCCGGGCCACGGCCACGCGCTGCTGCTGGCCGCCCGAGAGCTCCGCCGGGTGGTGCGTGAGCCGGTCCCCCAGCTCGACCGTCTGCACCAACCGCTCGAGCCACTGGGCATCGGGCTTGCGGCCGGCGATCGACAGCGGCAGCAGCAGGTTCTCCTCGGCCGTGAGGACCGGGATCAGGTTGAAGAACTGGAAGACGAACCCGAGCTTGTCCCGCCGCAGCCGCGTGAGCTCGGCGTCGTCGAGCGTCGTCAGCTCGATGCCGTCGATCTGGACGGACCCGGCCGTCGGGCGGTCGAGCCCGGCGAGGATGTGCATGAGCGTCGACTTGCCCGAGCCGGAGGGGCCCATGATCGCGCTGAAGCGGCCCTGCTCGAAGGCGACCGTGACGCCGGCGAGGGCGTCGACGGCGGCCGCTCCCTCGCCGTAGCGGCGGTGGAGGTCGGTCCCGGTGACTATCGAAGGCATGCCCCGCACTCTGGCATGATCGATTTGGTTTGGACTCTGGCGCGGACGACCTGCGCGCGCTCAGCCGCGCCACATGGGCGCTCGGCGACTACGCCGTGCTCGCCGAGCGGATCTCGGAGGCCGCGGAGCAGCTGGTGGAGCGCGCGGGCGTGGAGGCCGGGATGGACGTCCTGGACGTCGCCTCGGGCACCGGCAACGCCGCTCTGCCGGCCGTGCGCCGGGGCGCCCGGGTCACGGGAGTCGACCTCGTCCCCGAGCTGCTCGACATGGCGCGTGAACGCGCGGCCGAGCTCGGCTTCGAGGTCGACTGGGTGGAGGGCGACGCCCACGAGCTGCCCTTCCGCGGGGCTCAGTTCGACCGCGTTCTCTCGACCTTCGGCCACATGTTCGCCCCCCGCCACGAGCGGGTCGCCGCCGAGCTGGTCCGTGTCTGCCGACCGGGCGGCGCGATCGGGTTCTGCTGCTGGACCCCCGAGGGTGTGGGCGGCCAGCTCCTGACAGCGATCGCGAACTACGCCCCGGCCCCGCCCCCGTTCGTCTCGCCGCCGAGCCGCTGGGGGACCGAGAGTCACGTCGAGAAGCTGCTCGGGGCCAACGTCTCCACGCTCGACTTCGAGCGCCACGCGCTGGTGTTCGAGGAGGAGTCCGCCGAGGCCTGGGTCGACCTGATGGCGGAGAGCGCCGGCCCGCTCCTCCGCGTCCGGGGCTCGCTGGGCAGCAGGTGGCCGGAGCTGCGCAGCCAGCTCCTCAAGGTGTTCGAGGACGCAAACAGCGCCGACGACGGCAGCCTGCGCTTCGAGCAGGAGTACCTGCTCACGGTGGCGCGCGTCTAGCCTTCGCGGCCATGGACCCGGTCGCGGCGCCGCCTCAGGACCTGCCCGTGGAGCTGCGCGGACCGCCGCCTCCGCGCCACGGCGGGCTGCTCACGCTCCTGCGCTTCATGCGAGGCAAGGGAATGCTCAACTTCAAGTACGGGCGCCTCGTCGGCCGGATGCTGCTCTACAAGCTCCGCTTCGGCCGCCGGCTGATCCTCGACGGCCTGGCCTTCATCGGCCCCGGCTCGGTGCTCCAGATCGGAAAGGGCGCCCGCATCGAGCTGGGCCGCTGGTCCTGGCTCGGGCACGGCTGCAAGCTGCGCTCGCACGAGGGCGTGATCTCGATCGGCGCCAAGTCGGTGCTGGGGCAGGAGTGCACCATCTCCGCCTACCAGCACGTCTCGATCGGCCGCGAGTGCGTGATCGCCGACCGCGTGATGCTGATCGACTTCGACCACGGCATGGTCGAGGTCGAGCGGCCGATCCGCCTCCAGGGCATCTACAAGCGCGACGTCCGCGTGGGCAACAACGTCTGGATCGGCTACGGCGCGTGCATCCTGCGCGGCGTGACGGTCGGCGACAACGCCGTGATCGGCACGAACGCCGTGGTGACCCGGGACGTGCCCGACAACGCCGTGGTCGCCGGCGTTCCCGCTCGCGTCATTCGCATGCGGGATGAGCCGAAGTCTTTGCGCTGGGGCTAGGCCCTACCACCGCGCGCCGGCTTTGGCGCACGGCGGCTGGGTAGGGGGTCGGGCCTCCCGCGCCTGGTGCCCCCGGCCCCGGCGGTACCGAGCAGCACGCCCGCATCGACCGCGAACGGGGGAAGCGGCTCTGCTGCGCTTTCTCGAGCGCCCGGCGATCGACCCCGAAGAGGCGATCGTCCGCCTCGCCCGATCCATCCGATGCTGAGGCCAAGTTCCGTCATGTATGGAGGAGCCGCTCAGTGTCGGCCGGCTGATCGCGTTCACCGATGGGGTGTTCGCGATCGCGATCACGCTGCTGGTCCTCAACTTCGACGAGCCGACC
>DASXBA010000083.1:0-5778 GCA_036406475.1 Thermoleophilaceae bacterium
GCGGCCCCGCCGTCATAGAGCTTGCGCACGACCACCGTGCCCGCCGGCGCCGCGTCGATGCAGAGCCGGCACAGCACGCACTCGTCGAGGTTGGCGTCGACGATCTCCAGCGCCCCGCCGTCGCCGACCGCGAAGATGTCGACCGGGCAGACCTCGGCGAGCTTGGCCGCGACCGCGGCATCCGCGGCGGCCTCGGGCGAGACCTCGACGTCGATGAAGAGCGCCATCTAGACCGCCGCCCCGATCTTGTCCCGCACGAGCCCGGGGATGTCCTCGATCCGCTCGGCGACGGTGATCCCGGCCGCGGCGAGCCGCGCGATCTTCTCCGTCGCGGTGTCCTCCTTGCCCTCCACGATCGTCCCGGCGTGGCCGAAGCTCATGCCCTTCATCTCCTCGTCGTCCATGAAGCGGCCAGCCATGAAGGCCACGATCGGCAGGCGGGAGTCGTTCTCCTTGACCCACTCCGCGAGCTGCGCCTCCATCCGCCCGCCGGGCTCCGTGTAGATCACGATCGCCTCGGTCTGCTCGTCGGCCTCGAAGAGGGGCATCAGCTCGGCGTAGGTGGAGCCGATGATCGCGTCGCCGCCGATGGAGACGGCGGTGCTTACTCCGAGGCCGGCGGCGGTGAGCGTGGAGGAGATCTCCGTAGTCATGCCGCCCGAACGCGACATGACGCCGACCTGGCCCGGCTGGTAGGCCTGCTCGGTGTTGCGCGCCGGGCCGCCGATGCCGCCCATCTTGGCCACGCCGGGAACCACGATGCCGAGGCAGTTCGGCCCGATGATGCGCGCGTCGAGCTGGCCCGCTCGCTCGACCATCTGGGCGACGTCCCGCCGCGGAATCCGCTCGGTGACGATCACGATCAACTTCACGCCCGCCTCGAGCGCCTCGAGCACGGCGTCCTTGGTGAACGCGGGCGGCACCGTCACGACAGAGCCATCCGGCACCGAGCCGGTGGCCTCCACCACCTGCTCGACCGTGTCATGGACGGGCACGCCATGCACGTCGCGGCCCTTCCGGCCCGGCGTGACGCCGCCGACGATCTTGGAGCCGTAGTCGAGGCACTCCCGCGTCAGGTTCACGGCCTCACGTCCCGTGATCCCCTGGACGATGAACGTCGTGTCCTCGGTCAGCAGGATGCTCATCCCTGCACCTTCTCCACGGCCCGGCGCGCCGCCTCGTGCATGGACACGGAGCGGTCGCAGTACTCGATGCCGTACTTGTCGAGGATCTTGAAGCCCTCTTCCTCCCAGGCGCCGGGGATGCGGAAGATCGCGATCGTCTCGGCGGGGTCCTTGTCCATCTCCAGGCAGGCCTTGATCACGCCGCGGGCCACGATGTCGACGCGGGTGTTGGAGACGATCGACATCATCACCGCGATCTTCTCGACGCCGTCCTTCTTCAGGACCTCCTTGGCGAGCCCGCAGGCCTTGGCAACGGAGGGATTGCCCCCGATCTCGGCGTAGTTGGCGGGGTTGCCGCCCTGCGAGCGGACGGCATCGGTGAGGGTCAGCGAGCCGCCGCCGGCACCGATTACCAGGCCGAGGTCGCCGTGAAAGCCGGTGTCCTTGCCCTGGATCACGCCGCGGTGGTCGGCGGAGTCGATCGCCTTGACGTTGGCCTCGAAGTCGGTGGGCTCGTGCGCCTCGCGGAGGTCGGTGTCGGGGATGCCGAGCTCATCGAGCAGCACCTTTTGGCGCGGGCGCCCCTCGTTCTCCATCTCCATGTGCGCGTCGAGGGCCACGAAGCTGCCGTCCTGGAGCTGGGCGAGCGGGTTGATCTCGGCGAGCGTCATGTCGCGGTCGCAGAACAGCCGCGCCAGGTTCGACAGGATCGGAGTCAGCCGGTTGAGGGCGGACCCGGTGACGCCGACGGATGCGATCACCTGCTTGGCCTGGAACTCGGAGAAGGGGAGGAGGTTGGAGAAGTGGCCGCGACCGACATGGTCCGGGTGCTGCTCGGCGACCTCCTCGATGTCGATGCCGCCCATGTCGGAGAAGAGCATCATCGGCTGCTTGCGGGTCCCGTCCCACACGACCCCGGCGTAGAACTCCTGCTTGACCTCGGCCTTGGGGTCGACCAGCACGCCCTTGGGCATCTGGCCGCCGATCTCCAGCTGGAGGACGGTGCGGGCGTGGCCCTCGGCCTCCTCGGGCGTATCGGCGAACTGGACGCCGCCGGCCTTCATCCGGCCGCCGGAGAGGACCTGCGACTTGATGACGACCGGGCCGCCGATCTCGGCGGCCGTCGCCTTGGCCTCCTCGGCTGAGGTGACGAAGCCGTACTTGGTGACCGGGATGCCGGCCTCCTCGACGATCTTGCGGGACTCGTACTCGTAGAAGCGCATTGGAAACGGCGCGGAACCTTATCCAGAGCGCCCATATGATGCGCGGGCCTTGGACCTGTCGGTGATCGTCCCCCTGATCGACTTTCGCGGCGACGCGGTCGAGCATCTGCGGACCTGGACTCACGGCCAGACCCTGGCTCGCGACCGCTACCAGATGGTCCTCGTGGCCGATGGGAGGCAACCGGAGGCCGAGCGGGCCGTCGCCGGGCTGCTCGAGCCACACGACACGATCACGCACGCGCACGACGCGGGCGGGCGCGACAACTTCTACGAGGGCGCGGGGCTCTACGACGCCGGCGCGGCCGCGGCGGCGGCGCCCTGGGTGGTGCTCACCGAGAACCACTGCGAGGCGGATCCGAACTGCCTCGCGGCGGCCGCGGCAGCGATCGCGGCCGACCCCGAGGCGGCCGCCTTCACCTTCGACCACGGTCATCTCTGTGAGAACGAGGTGGCGAGGATGAGCGCTCGCTGGTTCCGCGAGGTCTACGCCGAGTGGGACAAGAAGCAGGGCGGCTGGACCCGGCTCAACGCCGTCGGCTGCGCCGTCGATCGCCAGGCCTATTTCGACGCCGGCGGGATGCCGGCGCCCTATGGCCTCTTCTCGGTGGTGCTCCTGGCGGCCCGCCTCTTCGAGCAGGGCCGGAAGGTCGGACATGCCGACGGCGCGCTCGTCCACCACCAGCACGAGGAGCGGATGCGGGACCACCACCTGCACTCGGCGGACCACACACGAGGCGAGTTCGATGCGCGCGCGGACCTGGAGCCCGCATTCAGCGAGCGCTACCTGGGCTGGGAGGCGGCCTGGGCCCGCAGGCTGCGCTACCGCCCGGCCGTGGCGCGCCGGCTGGCAGCCGCCCTGGCAAAGGAGGCTGCGCGAGCCTCGATCCGCCGCAGGCACGATCTCCCCTGGCTCGTGCGCGAGCTCGTCGGCCTCCTGCCGGAAACCCTTCTGGGCCCCCGGCCCTACACGCTCAAGGAGCATGTCGCCTTCCTTTGGAACGAGCAGATCGCCGAGCACGTGCCGTTCCCGCGGAGCTGGCGCTGGCGAAGCTATCTCAGGGGACAGGATCGAGTCGTCCGCCTGACGCAGCTTCGCTGGATACAAAACCGGCAGGACGCGCCGATGGACGCGCCCCTGCGGGAACCGCACATCCCGGCCGAGGCCCTCGACACCGGGGGTCTCGTTGGCGCGTACGGGCTCGAACGGCAGAACGGCTCGGCCTACCGCTGGACCGAGCCGGTGAGCCTGGTCAGGGTCTCAGGAGCATCCGCTGCCAACCAGGTCGCGATCGACACGGGCGGCCTGCGCGGCTCGCCGCTCGAGGCGGTGAGCGGCGTCTACGTCGGCGGCCGGCGGGTGCCGCGCGCGCGGCTCGAGGAGGAACGGGGCCGGCTCGTGGTCCCACTCCCGCCGACGGAGTCGGGCGAGCCGCTCGATGTCGCCGTCCTCGCCCGCCCGCACCCGGCCGCGCCGGGCGACCGGCGCCGCCTCGGGCTTCCCGTCTTCGCCGTGGATCTGCGCTGACCGCTCCTACAGGCACTTCCCTGCGGAAGGTCGTGATGCTCAACACGGCCGATCGCGGGGGCGGCGCCGAGCGGCTCGCCATGAGCGTGCTGGAGGGCTTCGAGGCGCTTGGCACCGAGACCTGGTTGGCGGTGGGGGCCAAGCGCACCGACCACCCCAGAGTCGTAAGGCTCGACGCAAGCCCGTATGTCGACTACTCGCGCGACCAGTCGCCCCGGCGGCTGGCGGCACTCAGAGTGCGGCGCCGCCTCACGCGCTCTCTCGGCCTGGAGGACTTCGAGCATCCCTGGAGCCGGCGCGTCCTCGAGATGGCCGGCTCGCCGCCGGACCTCGTCGTGTGCGACAACCTCCACGGTGGCTGGTTCGACGTTCGCGCCCTGCCGGCGTTGTCGAGAAGCCGGCCGCTGGTGCTCCGGCTGGCCGACAGCTGGCCGTTCACCGGCCACTGCGCCTGCCCGCTTGGCTGCGGGCGCTGGGAGACCGGCTGCGGGAGCTGTCCCGACCTCGATATCCCGCCGGCGATCGAGCATGACCTCACCCGGCTCAACTGGCAGCGCAAGCGCCGCGTCTTCTCCAGCTCGAGGCTGTTCATCGTGGCACCGTCGCGCTGGCTGCTGGAGAGGGCCAAGCGCTCGCTTCTCGCTCCGGCGATCGCGGAGGCGCGGGTGATCCCCGGCGCCGTCGACCTGGGTGTATTCGAGCCCGGGGACCGGAACGGCGGCGGGGACGGGCGCCGGCTCCTGTACGTGTCGCATGGCGGGGCTGACAACCCCTACAAGGACTTCGCGACGATCCGGGAGGCCTTCTCCCGGCTGCAAGGGCCGGCCGAGCTGGTGGTCGTGGGCGGCGCGAAGGAGGCCAGCGAGCGGGTTGGCGAGAACCGGCTGATCCGCCACCTGCCGTACGTCGACTCACCCGCGGAGCTCGCGAGTCTCTACCGCGACGCCGACATCTACGTGCACGCTGCCCCCGAGGAGAGCTTCTGCCTGACGGCTGCCGAGGCGCTGGCGTGCGGGACCCCGGTGGTCGCCGCCGCGGGGGGAGGCGTGCGCGAGGTCGTCGAGCACGGGCGGACCGGCTTCGTCACCGACCCGGGGGATTCCCGGGCGCTGGCGGACGCGCTCGGCCGGCTGATGGATCGCCCGGAGCTGCGAGCGCAGATGGCGGCCGCCGGCGTGGCTGCGGCGCGAGAGCGATTCGACGCGAGGGGCGTGGTCGCCGACCTGCACGCCTGGTGCGCCCGGATCGCGGAGCGTGAAGCGGCTCGTCAGCCGGTTGCGGCGGGCTCGAAGCCGTAGGCCTCGGCCAGCTCCGGATCCTTCTCGGCGAGCTGCTCGGCCAGCTCGACCATCACCTTGCACTGCTTCCAGGTGGCGTCGTCCTGCATCTTGCCGTCGATCATGTGGACGCCGCGGCCGTCCGGGATCGCCTCGATCACCTTCTTGGCGAACGCGACCTCCTCGGGGTCGGGCGAGAAGACCTTCTTGGCGATGGTGATCTGGGCGGGGTGCAGCGACCAGGCGCCGACGCAGCCGAGCAGGAACGCGGCGCGGAACTGGGTCTCGCAGCCCTCGGTGTCCTTGATGTCGCCGTAGGGGCCGTAGAAGGGCAGGATGCCGGCGGACGTGCAGGCGTCGACCATGCGCGCGATCGAGTAGTGCCAGGGGTCCTGCTGGGCGGTGGGGCGCGGCGCCTCGGGGTTGTCCGGGTCGGGGTCCTCGATCACGCGGTAGCCGGGGTGGCCGCCGCCTACGCGGGTGGTCTTCATCCGGCGTGACGCGGCCAGGTCGGCCGGGCCGAAGCTCATGCCCTGCATGCGCGGGCTGGCGGTGGCGATCTCCTCGAGGTTCACCACGCCCATGCCGGTCTCGAGGATCGCGTGGATCAGGAGCGGGCGATCGAGCTC
>DASXBA010000084.1:0-43557 GCA_036406475.1 Thermoleophilaceae bacterium
GTGCGCTCCCGGGCAAGGACCTTCGCTCGCGGCTACCCACGGCGGCGCCGGCTGGCTCGAGGCCTCTACCGCGCCGGCCCGCACAGCCCGCGCCTGGTCGGGCTTCGCCACGGCCGAGTGCGCTTCATAGCGGTGGCGACCTCGAAGCTGATGCACAGTCCGCGGTTGTTGCGGCGGGACCTGCGGCGAGCAGGGCTGTAGGCGGCATGCGCAGCGACGAATCGCTTGCGTCTGAGGATGAACTCTCCCAGGCTCTGCCCGTCCAGCGTGCCTAAGGTCGGGACCGCGGCGAGTATCGCTTTCGCCTCTGCCGCAAAATAGAACCCCTCCGGGTCGAGCGAGAAGTCACGCTCAGCCAAACGTTCATCGTGAACTGCTGCGACCCTGGGCCACTTGCCCGTGGTGACTACGGTGTGACCCAGGACCTGGGCTGAGGGAACGAGGAGAGGCTTTCCTCGCGCGCGGATTGTGGTCGTGCGAATGCCCGGGGTTATGACGAAGGACCGACCGTATTGATTGGCAATTCCGGCGCGCCTGCGCCGGCCTCCGCGGGCATTCGATACGTCCGAGACTTCATGACGCGCGAGGAATAATGGCGTGTAGGGCGCTCAGCCGTGTTGCGGTGAGCGCCGATAAGGCTGCGCTCACGCTGCTAATGCAGCGAGTTGGGGAACCCTGCTGAGCGCGAGCGACGGGACTCGAACCCGCGACCTCCGGCGTGACAGGCCGGCGCTCTAAACCGACTGAGCTACGCCCGCGTGCGAGGGACCGAGGATAGCGGCGATAATGCCCGCCATGGAGCTCGCGGGGAGGACGGTCCTGGTGACCGGCGCGTCGGGAGGGATCGGCCAGGCGATCGCCAAGGCGCTGCACGCGAGGGGCGCGTCCGTCGTGGTGTCGGCGCGGCGGGCCGAGGTGCTGGACGAGCTCAGCGAGGCCCTTGGCGGGGAGCGGGTGGAGACAGCGTTGGCGGACCTGGCCGACCGCGGCGAGGTGGCGAAGCTCGCCGAGCGCTGTGCGGACGTCGACGTCGTCGTGGCCAACGCGGCGCTGCCCGCGAGCGGGAGGATCGACGACTTCTCGCCGGAGCAGATCGACCGGGCACTCGAGGTGAACCTGCGGGCGCCCATCCAGCTGACCCGGGCGCTGATGGAGGGGATGGTCGAGCGCGGGAGCGGGCATCTGGTCTTCATCGCGTCGCTGTCGGGCAAGGTCGCGACGGCGCGCTCGGCGCTCTACTCGGCCACCAAGTTCGGGATCCGCGGCTTTACGGCGGGCCTGCGCGAGGACCTGCACGGCTCGGGAGTGGGAGTGACGACGGTCTACCCCGGCTTCATCAGCGACGCCGGGCTGTTTGCGGAGGCGAACGTCGAGCTGCCGACTGGCGTGGGCACTCGCACGCCGGAGCAGGTGGCCGACGCGGTGGTCAAGGGGATCGAGCGCGGCAAGCCGGAGATCGTCGTGGCTCCGCTGGGCCTCCGGGCCGGCACGTTCGCCTCGACGATCGCGCCCAACCTGACCGCGCCGATCCAGCGCCGCCTCGGCTCGGCCGAGATCGCGGACGCGCTGGCCGAGGGCCAGGCCCACAAGCGCTAGCTGGTGGGCTGGAACCTCATCCGGGCCACGCATCTGGTGGCGATGGCGTTCTTCGTCGGCGGCCAGCTGATGTTGGCGGCGACGGTCGTGCCGGTGGAGCGCAAGTCGCCCGACCCCGAGCGGCTGCGGGCGATCGCCCGCCGCTTCGGCTGGGGCACCCTGGTGGCCATCGCGACCCTCATCGCCACGGGCTCGGCGATGGCGTCGCACTACCACCAGTGGAGTAGCGGAACCCTCCACGTGAAGCTCGGGCTGGTCGCCGTGGTGGCGGCCCTGGTCGTCTGGCACATGCTCCGGCCGCGCTTCCACGCCATCGAGGCCGCGATCTTCCTCGTCTCGCTGGCGATCGTCTGGCTAGGCGTGAAGCTGGCCCACCCGTACTAGAGCACCGGCCGCTGGGCGCTCGCGTCGCGCTCGAGGCGCTCCTTCTCGAGATCGAGCGCCACGCGCACGATCCGCGACTGCTCCTTCTTGTGCGCGGCCGAGTAGCCCTCGCCCGGCGCGGCCCTGATCTGGCGGCCGACGTAGTCGTAGGAGACGCCGCGCGGCAGGATCTTGGCCATCCGTCGCCGCATGAAGCCGCGCGCGCCCATGTTGCGCGGCTCCTCCTGCACCCAGACCACCTGCTCGAGCGAGGGGTAGCTCTCCATCAGCTCGATCAGCTGGTTCTCGGGGAACGGGTAGAGCAGTTCGACGCGCGCCACGGCGATGTGGTCGGCGGCCGCCCGGTCGTCGTGGCCGACGATGTCGTAGTAGACCTTGCCCGAGCAGAGCACGAGCTTCGTGACCTTCTCGCGCGGGCCCGGGAGGTCGGGATCGTCGAGTACCCGCTTGAAGGACCCGTCGGCCAGCTCCTCGAGCGTCGAGGTGGCCGCGGGCAGCCGCAGCAGGCTCTTGGGCGTCATGACGATCAGCGGCCGGCCCTTCTGGACCAGGGCCTGGCGGCGGAGCAGGTGGAAGTACTGCGCGGGCGTCGTGCAGTTGGCGACCCTGATGTTGCCCTCGGCCGCCTGCAGGAGGAAGCGCTCGATGCGCGCGCTCGAGTGCTCGGGCCCGGAGCCCTCGTAGCCATGGGGGAGCAGCAGCGTTAGGCGTGAGGTCTGACCCCACTTGGCGAGACCGGAGACGAGGAACTGGTCGACGATCACCTGCGCCGAGTTGACGAAGTCACCGAACTGCGCCTCCCAGAGAACGAGCGAGTCGGAGGCCTCGACGCTGTAGCCGTACTCGAAGCCCAGGCAGGCCTGCTCCGACAGCGGGCTGTTGTAGAGCTCGAACGGTGCGTTGGCGTTACGCAGGTGCTCCATCGGGCAGTAGCGCTCGCCGCTGCTCGCGTCGTGGAGGGCCATGTGGCGCTGGCTGAAGGTGCCCCGCTCGGTGTCCTGTCCGGTGAGGCGCACCGGTACGCCCAGCGCGAGCAGGGAAGCGAACGCCAGCGCCTCCGCGTGGGCCCAGTCGATCGCCCCGCCGGGCTCCATCGCCTTGCGCCGGCGCTCGAGGAACGGGCTCAGCTTGCGGTGCACCCTGAAGCCCTCGGGCAGCCGCAGGAGCTGCTCGTTCAGGGCGCGCAGGAGGTCTGCCTGGACCGTCGTCTTGGGCTCCGGGCTCATCGTCCGGTCGAGCTCGTGCTCGCCCGTGTCCGGCGGGGCGTCGAGCGACTCCTTGAGCTCCGCGTGCGCGTCGGCCACGCGCTGGTAGGCCTCGTCGGCCAGCCGCTTCTCGTCCTCCTCCGAGACCGCGCCCTCGGCCGCGAGCCTGTCGGCGTAGAGCTTGCGGACCGAGGGGTGCTTCTTGATCCGGTCGTACATGAGCGGCTGCGTGTAGGCCGGCTCGTCGGTCTCGTTGTGGCCGAAGCGGCGGTAGCCGATCAGGTCGATCACGGCGTCGCGCTTGAACGTCTGCCGGTAGGCCATGGCGAGCCGGACGGCGCTGATGCAGGCCTCCACGTCGTCGGCGTTCACGTGGATGATCGGGATGTCGAAGCCCTTGGCGAGGTCGGAGGCGTAGCGGGTGGAGCGCCCCTCCTCGGGATCGGTCGTGAAGCCGAGCTGGTTGTTGGCGATCAGGTGGAGCGTGCCGCCCGTGGAGTAGCCGTCGAGGCCCTGGAGGTTGAGCGTCTCGGCCACGATGCCCTGGGCCGGGAAGGCGGCGTCGCCGTGGATCAGGATCGGCTGGACCGCCGTCGGGTCGTGGCTGATCGAGGCGGCCTTGCGGCTCGTCTGGTCGGCGCGTGTGCGGCCCTCGATCACGGGATTGACGTACTCGAGGTGGCTCGGGTTGTGCGAGAGGGCGACGGTCACGGGGCGCCCCGTCCGGGTCGTGTACTTGCCCGAGGCGCCGTAGTGGTACTTGACGTCGCCGGTGCCGCCCTCGGGCGCGGCGGTGTCGGCCGCCAGCGACTGCTCGCCCTCGAACTCCACGAGGATCGACTCGTAGGGCCGGCCCACGGTGTGCGCCAGCACGTTGAGCCTGCCGCGGTGCGCCATCCCGAGGATCACGTCGCGGGCACCGCCCTCGGCGGACAGCTCGATCGCCTCGTCGAGCATCGGGACGAGCGAGTCGAGGCCCTCGATCGAGAACTGCTTCTTGCCGAGGAAGGCCTTGTGCAGGTAGCTCTCGAGCGCCTCCACCGCGGACAGCCGCTCGAGCAGCGCGCGTCTGGCCTCCGGCTCCGGCTCGGTCCGGTAGGCGCCGGACTCGATCGCCTGGCGGAGCCAGATCCGCTGGTCGTGCTCGGAGATGTGCTCGATCTCGTAGGCGATCGTGCCCGTGTAGGTGTCGCGCAGGTGCGGGAGCGCCTCGGCGAAGGTGTCGCCCGGCACGGCCACGCGCAGCACCGAGGCAGGAATGCGGGCCATCAGCTCGGGGGTGAGGTTCACGGTCTCGGGGTCGAGGGCGGGGTCGCCGAGCGGCTCGGTCCCGAGCGGGTCGAGCGTAGCCGCGAGGTGGCCGTGCATCCGGTAGGCCTTGACCACCGAGGTCGCGGCCTGAACCGCCTGGAGCAGCGCGGCGTCGGCCACCGCGGCGGCGGCGGGAGTGGCCGCGGCCGGGGCCGGCTCGGCGGCCGTGAGTGGAGCCGGGCGGTCCGGCGCGCTGCTCACGCCCAGCGCCTCGAAGACCCCGTCGTAGAAGCCGTCCTCGCCCTGAAGCAGCTGCTCGATCCGGCGCAGGAACGAGCCCGACTCCGCACCCTGGATCACGCGGTGGTCGTAGGTGCTCGTCATCGTCATCACCTTCGAGACGCCGAGCTCCTTGAGCCGCGCCGGGTCGACGCTCCCCATCCCCGGCGGATAGTCGATCGAGCCCGTGGCGACGATCGTGCCCTGGCCCGGCATCAGCCGCGGCACCGAGGCCACCGTGCCGAGCCCGCCGGGGTTGGTCAGGGTGATGTTGGCGCCCTGGTAGGCGTCCGGCGGCAGCGTGTTGTCGCGCGCGCCGGCCACCTGCTCGTCGTAGCGCTGGGCGAACTCGGCAAAGCTCAGCTCGCCCGCGTTCGCGATCACGGGCACGATCAGCGAGCGGCTGCCGTCCTTGCGCTCGACATCAACCGCCAGACCGAGGCTGATCCCCGCCGGCGTCAGCCGGTGCGGCTTGCCTTCGATCTCCTCGTAGGCGTTGCCCATCACGCCCCAGTCGTCCGCGGCCGCGCGGACGATCGCCCAGGCGATCAGATGCGTGAACGACAGCTTTCTGCCCGCCGCCTTCAGAGCCTTGCGCTGGCGGTCGAGCTCGTCGACCGGCAGCGTGCGGAAGCTCGTGGCCGTCGGGATCGAGCGACTCTCGTTCATGAAGCGGGCGAGCGTGGCGGCGGGGCCGCGGAGCGGCTCCGAGTCGCTGGTCGCTGGTCGCTGGTCGCCAGGGGATTCGCCCTCGACCGCCCGTAGTACGTCCGATTTCGTCACCCGGCCGCGCGGGCCGCTGCCCTCCAGTGACTCGACGTCTAATCCGTGGGCGCTGGCTATGCGCGCGGCTACGGGGGTTGCGTGGCCGTTGCCATCTGCAGGGCTCTGGGCTTTGGGCTCTGGGCTCTCGGGCTTCGGTGCCGGCTCTGCTCCGGCACCCGGGGCGATCCGGCATACCACGGTCCCCACGCCCACGGTCTCGTCCTCCTTCACGAGGATCTCCGCGATCGTTCCGGCCACGGGCGAGGGAAGCTCGGCGTCGACCTTGTCCGTCGAGATCTCGACGAGCGGCTCGTCGACGGCGACCGTGTCACCCACCTGCTTGAGCCACTCGAGCACCGTGCCCTCGGCAACGGAGTCGCCCATCTCGGGGATCGCGACGTCCACGAGCTCGCCCGGCGGCTCCTCCGCGGGCGCCTCCGGCGCGTCGCCCGCCTCGATCTCCCCCAACACCTGACCCACCTGCACGGTCTCGTCCGGCTGGGCCAGGATCTTGGTCAGCGTGCCGGCGGCGGGTGCGGGGACGTCGGCGTCGACCTTGTCCGTGGAGACTTCGACGAGCGGCTCGTCGGCCTCTACGGGGTCGCCGACCTGCTTGTGCCACTCGAGGACCGTGCCCTCGGTCACCGATTCCCCCATCTGGGGCATCGTGATTTGGACGGTCGTGGTCTCTGTCGCCATCCCGGGAGTCAAGACTAGCCGGGAGGCGCCGGGCGCTCAGGCGGTCTGTTGCTCGAAGGGCCGGCGAAGCCGGCCTGGTTACCGGAGGCCGGAGGCCGAGACGATCTCAGGACGCAGGCATGGATGCCTGCGGAGCAAGAACCCCGCCGCGGACGCCCACGCCGATCGTGAACAGCTCCATCATGTCCTCGAACAGCCGGTCGTCGACGGCATCCGGCTCGAGCTGCTGCCAGAGGGCGAAGCCGTCGGCCATCGCCAGCACCATCCGGACGATTCGCTCCATCGGGATGTCGAGCTCCAGGCCGAGCTCGTCCGCCCGGCGCTGGTAGACCCGCTCGAAGCGGTCGCGAAGGGTGGCGAAGCGGGTCAGCAGCTCCTGGCGGAAGTCGTCGTCGCGAACTGCATAGGCATAGAACTCCTGAACCAGGCGGCTGCGCTCCGGATCCGCGTGCAGCGAGCGCACGAAGTCGGCCGCTGCGTGGCGCGCCTGCTCGGGCGGGGACTCATCGGAGTCGGCGAAGGCGCGCTCGACCTCCGCGATGTGCTCCTCGAAGTGCTGGTCGAGCATCGCGAGGAAGAGCTCCTCCTTGCTCTTGAAGTTCGCGTAGAAGGCGCCCTTCGTGTAGCCGGCGTCCTCTGCCACCTGGTCGATCGAGGCGCGCTCCATGCCGTGGCGGCAGAACACCTTGGCCGCCGACTTCATCAGGGACGAGCGCGTCTTGGCCTGCTTCTCCTTGCGGCTCAGGCGCGGCATCAGGCGGCCACCACCTCGGCGCCGCGGTTCGGCACGAACGTGATCGCCCGGCGGGCGGCACGCTCCGGCTGACTGTCCGCCGGGCGCAGCTGAAGCCGGGTCACGAGCGTGGCCAGCACGGTCTTCATCTCGAACATCGCGAAGCTCGCCCCGAGGCAGCGGCGCACGCCGCCGCCGAAGGGAATCCACGTGTAGGTCCCGGCGGGCTTGTCGAGAAAGCGCTCGGGCAGGAAGCGGGACGGCTCGGGATAGATGTCCTCCCGGCGGTGCATCAGGTAGATCGAGGGGACGATGCGAGCGCCGGCCGGGAGCAGGCGGCCGCCGATCTCCATCGACTCCTGGAGCTTGCGCACGACGATCGCGATGACCGGTCGCAGGCGGAGCGTCTCCTTGACCACCGCGTCGGCGTACTCGTCCTCGCCCGCCTCGGCCTCGGCGGTCAGGCGGCTCAGCTTCTCCGGATGCCGGACCAGGCGCTCCATCGCCCAGGACAGCGCGTTGGCCGTGGTCTCGTGACCGGCCACGAGCAGGGTCATGAGCTCGTCGCGAAGCTCGTCGTCGCTCATCGCGCTGCCGTCCTCGTGACGGGCCTGGAGCAGCAGGCTGAGGATGTCGTCGCGCTCCTCGAGGTCGGTGGCGTGGCGGCGGGCGCGGATCTCGTCGAAGACGAGCTCGTTCACGCGGTCGAACTCGCGCTGGAAGAAGCGCCAGCGGTAGAGACGCTCGGGGCCGAGGACGGCGAGGGCGGTCATCGCCAGCGGATCGGAGGTCAGCTCGAGCGAGTCGCTCAGGGCCTTGCGCATCACGTCGACGCGACTCTCCTCGCGGATGCCGAAGACCGCCCGGATGATCACCTCGAGCGTGATGTCCTGCATGCGCGGGCGGAGCTGGAACGGGGTGCCGAGCGGCCAGCGCTCGAGCTCCTTCTCCGCGGACTCGGCGATCAGCTCGCCGTAGCGGGTCATCCGCTTGCCGTGGAACGGCGGCAGCAGCAGCTTCCGCTGCGCCATGTGCTCGCGCTCGTCGAGCAGCAGGACCGACTGGCGGCCGACCACCGGGAGCAGGATCTTGTTCGCCTCGCCGGCGTGGAGCAGGCGCGGGTCGCCCTTGAAGACCTGCTGGACGGTGTCCGGGTCGCAGGTCATCACCCAGTGGCCCTCCTGCGCGATCCGCAGGGTGAACATGTCGCCGTAGCGCTTTCGGGCGCGCAGCATGACCGGGCCCGGGCGAACGCCCCAGGCGAGCGTCTGGACAGCTCGGGGCCAGCGCGGGCCGGGCGGAAGGCCGGGGGTCACTGAAGCGCTCCCTGAGGACCAGGCGAGAACAGCTTGCGCACTCGTCCCTGCACCGGACAGTGATTGCGGCGGCTCGTGGCGAGCTGCGCGCCGATCGGCTCGGTCACGTTCTTGAGCCAGTGGAGGCGACGGTCCCCGAGGGCGGCGCCCTTGAGCCGGCCGGCCGCCTGCGCGGTCGCCTCGCCGACGAGCACCTCGCCGCCCCCCGCGGCCGCGCACAGCCGGGCCGCCACGTTCACGGTGGTGCCGTACCAGTCACCCGCGCGCGTGACGGCGGGCCCGGTGTAGATGCCGACGCGCACGGACGGGAACCCCTCCACCGCCTCGAGGGTCTCGACGATCCGGAGGCCGAGCCTGACCGCGGCGGCGGCGTCGTCGCAGCGCAGCATCAGGGCGTCGCCGATCGCCTTGATCTCCTCGGCGCCGTGGTCCCCGAGCAGCGGGCGGACGCGGTCGTAGAACTCGAGCGCGACGTCGGCTGCGCGGTCGTCGCCATGCGATGCGGCGAGCGCCGTGAAGCCCACCAGGTCCGTGAAGAGGAACGTGTGCCGCGACCCCGCCATTCGGATACCGCACGGTATCTGAATACTGTGTGGTATGCAAGGGCCTTGATGAGGAGGCTCAAGCACTGGGGCTGGGGCTACGAGGACCAGCAGCCGCCGCCCGAGCAGGTCGACGAGGCCGCCGCGGGCATGCGCGGCTACCTCGGCTTCGGCGCCGAGGACGTGGAGCGCCCGGTCGAGCTCGGCGACATCGAGCTGCCGCCGCCCCGACTCTCGCCGCCCGGCTCGCTCGAGGAGATCTGCAGCAGCGAGACCTACGAGCGCGCGGCGCACGCCTACGGGAAGTCGTACCGCGACCTGGTGCGCGCCTTCCGCGGCCAGTTCGACCAGCCGCCGGACGTGGTGGCGCGGCCGCGGGACGAGGCCGAGGTCACGGCCGTGCTCGACTGGTGTGGAGAGGCCGGGGCGGCGGCCATCCCGTTTGGGGGCGGGACGAGTGTCGTCGGAGGGGTGGAGCCGGCTTTCGACAGGCCCGCGGTGACCATCGACCTGAAGGCGCTCGACCGGGTGCTCGAGGTCGACCCCGTGTCGCGGGCGGCCCGGATCCAGGCCGGCGCCACGGGCCCTCGGCTCGAGGAGCAGCTGCGCGAGCACGACCTGACGCTGCGCCACTTCCCGCAGTCCTTCGAGTACTCCACGCTCGGCGGCTGGATCGCCACACGGGCGGGCGGCCACTTCGCCACGCTCTACACGCACGTCGACGACCTGGTCGAGTCGGCGAGGGCGATCACCCCGGCGGGCGAGTGGGAGAGCCGGCGGCTGCCGGGCTCCGGGGCGGGGCCGAGCCCCGACCGGCTCCTGATCGGCTCCGAGGGTGTGCTGGGCGTGATCACGGAAGCCTGGATGCGGGTGCGTGAGCGGCCGCGCTTCAGAGTGTCCGCCGGCGTCCTCTTCGAGACCTTCGAGCACGGCGCGGGGGCCGTCCGGGAGCTGTCCCAGTCCGGGCTGTACCCCTCCAACTGCCGGCTGCTCGATGGGGAGGAGGCGGCGCTGACCGGAGCCGCGCCCGACGGCAAGGCCCTGCTCGTGCTCGGCTTCGAGTCGGCCGACCATCCGCTCGACGCCTGGATGGGTCGCGCCGCCGAGCTCTGCCGCGACCACAAGGGGGAGCTGCCCGACGAGCCCAGGGCAGGGGAGCGCGGCAGCGCCGAGAGCGCCTGGCGCGATGCCTTTTTCCAGGCGCCCTACCTGCGCGACACGCTCTTCGCGGCGGGGATCCTCAGCGAGACGTTCGAGACCGCGATCACCTGGGACCGTTTCGACGACTTCGTCGCCGACGTGCGTGAGCGCGCCGGGGCGGCGCTACGGGAGGTCTGCGGGGCCGGCACGCTCACGTGCCGGCTGACACACGTCTATCCCGACGGCGCCGCTCCCTATTTCACGCTGCTGGCGCCCGTGCGCCGGGGCTCCGAGCTCGAGCAGTGGGGCGATGTGAAGCGGGCGGCGTCCGAGGCGGTGCTCGGCGCGGGCGGGACGATCACGCATCACCACGCGGTCGGGCGCGACCACCGGCCCTGGTACGACCGCCAGCGGCCGGACCCGTTCGCCGCGGCGCTGCGGGCGGGCAAGGCGGCCGTCGATCCCCTCGCGATCCTCAATCCCGGCGTTCTGCTCGACCCCTGAGCAGGGCCTTGGCGATCTCCTCCGGGGACACCTGGTAGCGCTTCTCGGCGATCGCCTTCGCGAGCTCGCGCCGCCGCTCCTGGCTCGGCGGCGGGCCCGGTCGGGCGCGGCCGCCGCCGGCCGCGCGAAAAAGCTCAGAGACAAAGTCCATCGGCCCCGCTGGGAAGATTGCTGGCAATGACCAACGGTACCGATGAGCGACCCTAGGCGGCGGCGGGAGCTGGCGCGGGCGGACCGCGTCCTGCCCGGGCTCTGGCGCCTGCGGCTGCCGCTGCCGTGGCCCGGCGTCCCCCACGTGAACGCATGGGCGATCGCGGCTGGCAGCGGGGTCGTCCTCGTCGACACGGGACTGGCGGAGCCGGGCGGGATGCGCCAGCTCGAGCACGCCCTGGACGAGGCGGGCCTGAGCCTCGAGCACGTGCGGCTCCTCGTCTGCACGCACGCCCACTCCGACCACTACGGCCTGGCGGGGCCGATCATCCATGCGGCCGGCTGCGAGCTCTGGATGCACCCGAACCACGCGCACATGACGCGCGCGGCAGCCGATCCCGAGCGGATGCTGGCACAGCGGATCGAGGTGGCCCGGCAGAGCGGCGTGCCCGCCGACGCGCTCGCTCGCTACGAGTCCGCCCGGCGCGACCAGGGGATCGGCGTGGCCGAGGTGGTGCTGCCCGACCGCGACCTGCTGCCGGGAGTGGAGGTCGACACAGACCTCGGCACCTGGCAGGTCTACGAGACGCCCGGCCACGCCCCCTCGCACGTGGTGCTGCACCAACCGGAGCGCGGGCTGCTCCTCTCCGGCGATCACCTGCTCGGCCGCGTCTCCCTCTACTACGACTACGGCTACACGCCCGACCCGGCCGGGGAGTTCCTCAGCAGCCTCGACGCGGTCGACGAGCTCGACATCGAACTCGTCCTCGCCGGTCACGGCCGTCCGGTGCGCGACGCCCACGGGCTCATCGCCGCCAACCGGCGCGAGGTGGCCGCGCGGATGGGGCGCGTGCGCGACGCCCTCGGCGAGGGCCCGCTGACCCCGTACGAGATCGTGCCGAAGCTGCTGGGCGAGGAGGCCCCGAGCCAGATGATGGTGAGCTGGGGCCTGTCCGAGGTGCTCTGCTACCTGCGGCACCTCGAGCTGTCGGGCCAGGCGACCAAGGTGGAGGGCGCCGAGCCCGAGCAGTGGGCCGCTTGACCTTTCCCCCAGACGGGGTACGGTGGGCGCGGACCGGATGTCCTGGATTCTCATAGTCACGGTTGACGCTCTCGTGGTGGGGGCGGTGTGCGCGGTTGCCTGGTCGAAGATCCGCCGCCGGCCGACCGAGCAGGAGCAGCTCGAGCAGCACTTCGAGCACCAGCTGCTCCACGACGACCTCACGAAGCTGCCCAATCGCACGCTCTTTCGCGACCGGCTCGAGCGCGCCCTGGCCCGCAGTGTCCGCCGGCGCCAGTCGTGCGCCGTCCTGTCCGTGGACATCGACCGCTTCGCGCTCGTCAACGACAGCCTCGGCCCGGCGGTGGGCGACCGGCTGCTGCGCGAGGCGGGTGCGCGGCTCGACACCTGCCTGCGCCCGGAGGACAGCGTGGCCCGCACCGGCGGCGACGAGTTCATGGTCCTACTCGAGACCGTCCGCAACACCGCCGAGGCCACGGCGGTGGCCGAGCGCCTGACCGAGGCCCTGGCCCCGGCGTTCGAGGTCGACGGCAACGAGCTCTACCTGAGCGCCAGCATCGGCATCGCCATCGGCCGCGGCGGCCGCGACCGCGCCGAGGACGTCCTCCAGAACGCCGACGTCGCGGTCCATCGCGCCAAGGAGGCCGGTCGCGCGCGCACGGAGATGTTCCGCCAGGAGATGAACCCGCATCCCACGGAGCGGCTCGGCCTCGAGACCGACCTGCGCCGCTCGGTCGAGCGGATGGAGTTCACGATCGAGTACCAGCCGATGGTCCACCTCGCCGACGGGCGGGTGATCGGCTACGAAGCGCTGCTCCGCTGGCAGCACCCGAAGCGGGGGCTGGTCGATCCGCTCGAGTTCATTCCCGTCGCGGAGGAGACCGGCCTGATCCTGCCGCTGGGGCGCTGGGTGCTCAAGACGGCCTGCGAGCAGGCCGCCGCCTGGTCGGAGCTGGGCGACGCCGCGCTCTGCGTGAACCTCTCCTCACGCCAGCTCCAGCAGTCGCGGCTGCGCCTGGTGGACGAGGTGAACGCCGCCTACGCCGGCGCCGGCCTCGAGCCCGCCAGGCTCTGCGTGGAGTTCACCGAGGAGGCGGTGATGGGCGAGGTGGACGAGGCGATCCCGGCCATGGAGGACCTCAGCCGCCGCGGCGTCGAGATCGTGCTCGACGACTTCGGCACCGGCTACTCCTCGCTCAACCACCTGCGCAAGTTCCCGATCGACAGGGTCAAGATCGACCGCTCCTTCGTCCGCGAGCTGACCGAGAGCGAGGAGGGCGAGGCGATCGTCCACGCGCTGATCGACGTCTGTCACGCGCTGCACGCAGAGGTGATCGCCGTCGGCATCGAGAGCCCGGAGCAGGCGTCGCGCCTGCGCGACCTCGGCTGCGACCTCGGCCAGGGCGACCACTTCTCGCCTCCGCTGCCGCCGGACGAGATAGGCAAGCTGCTCGGCAGCGGCACGCCGCTGCTCGGCGCGAACTCGAGCGCCTAGCGAAGCTCCGCCAGCGGGACGCGCAGCAGGCTCAGGCCGCTGTGCGGGCTGCGGAGCTGCGGCACGGCACGGGCGACGTCGACGTAGCGGTAGCGCCGGTAGCCGGCGGGCAGCGCGAGGTCCGTCTGGATGGTGGTGTCGGCGGTGGCGTAGAGGAGGCGGGCGTCGCTCGGCGAGTTGTAGAGCCAGACCGCGTAGCCGCCGGCGTTGGGGGTGAGGAAGTCGTGGAGCCTGAGCCGCAGCCGGCCGCCCGCGAGCTGTGCCGTGCCGCGGCCGTGCGTCTGGTTCAGGACCTGCATCGTCCGCACCGGGCCGTTTGCCGGTGCGGCCGGCTTTGAGCTGCCGGCCGGCTGCGACGAGCCCGACTTGGGAGCGGCCGCCGCCGGCTTGCCCTTGTCCGAGCTGTCGTTGCCGCTCGCGAGCACGATGGCCACGATCGCGGCCACGACCAGGCCGCCGACGCCCGCCGCGATCCAGCGTCCCCGGCCGCCGCCGTGCTCGCGTGCCGGCTCGGGCAAGCCGTCGCCGACGACGCCCATCTCGAGGTTCAGCCGCTGCTGCGCGCGGCGGCGGCGCTCGGCCACCTCCTCCTGATCGAGGCGCAGGAGGTCGGCAAGATCGGCGTCGCTCATGCGGCGCTGCGACGAGAGCTCGAGCAGCGCGCGCGTCTCGTCGTCGAGGCGGGCCATGGCCTCTTCAACCTGATTGCTCGGGTTCACCCACACCGAGCCTAGCGCCCCCGCAGGAGCGATTCGGGCCGATTTCAGACAGCGGCGGGCGCGCGCGTCCAGGGATGGGCCGCGCGCAGGGCCGCCAGGATCGCCCGCGTTGCGGGCGAGCGGTTCAGGGTGTAGAAGTGGATTCCGGGCGCGCCGCGCGCCAGGAGATCGGAGCATTGGAGAGCCGCGTAAGCGACTCCCAGCTCGGCAACCGCTTCCGGGTCGGCGGCGCGCTCGCTCAACTCGCGCTCCATCTCCGCGGGGATCGACGCCTCGCAGAGCTCGGTGATCGTTTTGATCTGCTTGTACTGGGTGAACGGCATGATCCCGGGGATGATCGGCACCGAGATGCCGGCCGCACGGACCTCGTCGACGAAGTCGAAGTAGAGCTCGTTGTCGTAGAAGAGCTGGGTGATCAGGAAGCTGGCGCCGGCGTCGACCTTGCGCCGGGCGAACTCCAGGTCCTGCTCCAGGTTCTCGGCCTCGGGATGCACCTCGGGAAAGCACGCCGCCCCGATGCAGAAGTCGAACTGGTCACGGACGGTCTCGATCAGCTCGACCGAGTGGTGCAGGCCCTCCGGATGCGGCCGCCACTCGTCCTCACCCCGGGGCGGGTCGCCGCGCAGCGCGAGGATGTTCTCGATCCCCGCCTCGCGGAGCTCGCCGAGGATCTCGACGATCCGGTTCGTCGGCTCGCCCACGCAGGAGAGGTGGGCCATCGCCTCGATGCCCAGGTCCTGCTTGATCCACTTGGTGATCTCCACCGTGCGGTCGCGCGTGGAGCCGCCCGCGCCGTAGGTGACCGACACGTAGTGCGGGTGGTCGTCCTTGAGGACGGAGAGCGTGTTCTCGAGCGTGGCCTGTCCCTCGTCGGTCTTCGGCGGGAAGAACTCGAACGAGAAGACGGGCCGGCGCTCCTCGAGGATCTTGTCGATTCTCATGAGCCGGACAGGGTACAGCCGCGCCGCTAGCTCGCGAGCGGGGTTCTCGCGAGGATGGCGAACGCGTTCTGCAGCGCCTCCTGCGGGCCGTCGATCGTGATCCGCCCCTTGCTCAGCCCTTCGAGCGCGTCGAGCTCGCCCGAGAAGAGTTCCCGCATGGTCTCGGTGCTCATCGTGATGACGAGGTCGCGCCGCTCGGCCTCGCCCGCGCGCGGCTCAACGCTCCCGTCGTCCACGCGGATGTGGAAGGTCTCGTCGTCGATGCGGAACTCGTAGACCTCGCGCACGTCTCGAGCCGCCTGCGTGTCCGCCATGTAGCTCAGCGGGAACATCATCCAGGCGGCGCGGAAGAGGACGCGGCGCGGCGGTGTTGACAGCCGTTCGATGCCCCACCGGCCCAGCTCCGACAGCGCGGGTCCAAGCGCTCTCCCATCGTCCGTCAGCTCGTAGACCCACGACGCGGCCGGGGGAGGGAGCTCGCGGCGTCGCAGCAGCCCCTGTGCCTCGAGGTCGCGCAGGCGGGCGGCCAGCAGGTTCCGGCCGATGCCCGCCAGGCCCGGCAGCAGGTCCGTGAACCGCTTCGGGCCGAGCATCAGCTCGCGCACGACCAGCAAGGTCCAGCGCTCGCCCACCACGTCGAGCGTTCTGGCCAGGGAGCAGTACTGCTCGTAGCTGCGTCGTGCCACGAAATGAGCGTACAGACGGTGGTTGACATTCAAATACTGCCTGGTTTAGTTTTCGCTACTACCGGATACGGAGGGCTCATGTGGAGGCCGGCCGTCTGCACCGTCCTCGCGGCTACCGTGCTGGCCGCTCCGGCCCACGCGGCGCCCGGGAGCGGCCCGAGGGAGACGATCGAGATCAAGTCGTCCACGTCCGCGCCGGGGTCGCCCGCCGGCGTCACCTACACGGCGGTCTTCCACAACCCCTCCAATCCGAGCGCGACACCCCCGCCTCTACGCCGCCTCGTGCTCGTGTCGACACCGGGTGGCCGGGTCGACACATCGGTCCCCGCTCGCTGCACGGCGACCGACGCCGAGCTCAAGCAGAAGGGCGAAGCGGCCTGTCCGGCCGCCAGCAGGATTGGCCACGGCACGGCGGACGTGAAGCCCGCCGGCCTCCCGGCGATCCACTACGAGACGGTCGTCTTCAACGCCGCCGACCAGCAGGTGGAGCTGCTCAAGGGCAGACCCCCGTTCGCGCCGGCCGGCGTCGTCCGCGGCTTCTACCGCGGACGAACCTTCGACTCTCCCATCCCAACCTGCCTCAACGGCGGCTACGTGCCGGCCGACTGCCCCTCCGACCAGGTGACGCTGCTGCGGAACACCGTGGTCACCCCCGCGTACACGGTGGGAAGCGGAGCGAGCCGGCGCAGCTACATCACCACGCCGCCGACCTGTTCCGGAACCCGGCGCTGGCGGTCGACCGGCACCTTCCACTTCGGCGACGGCGCCGTGGAGACGGTCGCGCTCAGCGAGCCGTGCGTTCCCGCGAGGACCAGGCTCCGCGTCAGCCCGCGCCGGGTGCGCCGGCTGGCCAGGCGCAGGTTCCGCTTCAAGGCCGAGGTGCAGCTGGGCGGCAACTGGAGACCGCTCGCGGGAGCGCTCATCCGCACCGGCGCGCGCAGGCTGCGCACCGACGGGGCGGGGAGGGTGAGCGGCCGGATCCGCTTCCGTCGCTCGGGCCGGCGTCGCGCGGTCCTGACGCTCGACGGGTACCGCTCCGCAACGACCCGGATCAGGGTGCTCAAGCGGGCGGGATGATCTCCAGCCCCGTGGCGACCGTGGTCCGGTCGCCCAGCGTGAACTGGACGTCGACGGAGTCGTTCTTGCCGTAGCTCCCGAAGAGGCCGAGGAACATCGCGGTCCAGCGGCCCACGCCGAGCCGCTCCTTCTCGAGCGGCTTCGAGAAGTGGAGCTCGTGCCCGCGGACCTGGTAGTCCTTGCCCTCGGTCTGCGGGACGCCGTTGAGGAAGACCTGGAAGGGAGGCTTCGCGCCTCGCGGCAGCGGGACTCGCCAGATCATTCGAGCTCCCGGCGTAGGGCGTCGTACGCGGACTCGCCCTTGCGCTGCTCGATCAGCCGCCGCCGCAGGCGCCCGGTGAACGCCTCGCTGGATCCGTCGCCGCGCACGTCGACCCCGGCGCGGGTCCCGCCCGGTCCGGCCAGCTCCAGGCGGGCGACCACCATTTGCACCGGCTCGAAGCGCCGCAGCAGCTTGCCGCCGGCGGGCCTGCGCTCGGCTCCCTTCTGGAGGTCACGGCCGCGCCGCTCCAGCTCGGCCAGCGCGGCGTCGAGCGTGTCGCAGCGCTTTCGCTCCACCTTCGCCCCGCTCCGAACCGTCACCTTGAACACGTGCGGATGAGACTATGCGCCTGGTGAGAGGGGGGATCTCGGCGATGCTGGCGCTGGTCGCTTTGGCGCTTTTCCCGGCCGGCGCCGCGGCCGCGAGCGAGCATGCCTGGACGCAGCGGGCGCTGGCGCTCCAGTACTCGCTCGCGGGCGACGTACCGCTCAGCAACACCCCCTGGGTCTACACCCACAACTCGTTCAACAGCAGGGCGGAGATGGGGCCGACGCTGTCGGACACAGACGCGAACCAGCAGCTCTCGATCACCGATCAGCTGAACGACGGCGTACGTCACCTCGAGATCGACACGCACTGGTTCGGCGGCCGCGCGGTGGTCTGCCACGCGCTCGACAACCACGTCGGCTGCTCGCTCGAGAAACCCCTCGCCACCGTGCTCGGCGAGGTGCGGGACTGGCTCCGCGCCAACCCGAGCCAGGTCCTCCTGCTCTACCTGGAGTCGCACCTCGACAACGACACCGGCTACGCGGCGGGCGCGGCGGCGATTCAGAGCTCGCTCGGCGACCTCGTCCTGCGCCCGCCGAGCAAAGGCTCTCGCTGCGACCCGCTGCCGCTGTCCCTCACCCGCGATGAGATCCGGAAGCGGGGGAAGCGAGTTCTCCTCATGGGTCCCTGCGGCGACGGCAACGCCTGGCGGGGCTGGGTCTTCGACGAGACGCGGCGCAAGACCGGCTCGGACAACGCCGCCTTCCGTCCCTTCCCGGGCTGCGGGCCCGACTTCACGCGCGGCCAGTACGACGCCTACCCGATCCGCTACTACGAGGACTCGACGCAGCTCAGCAAGACGGCCGCGGGAGGGAAGACCGATCCGATAACGGCGGCGATCGCCGCCCGCATGATCCGCTGTGGGGTCGACATCATCGGCTTCGACCAGCTGACGACCGACGACCCGCGGCTCGAGGCGGTGGTCTGGAGCTGGGCGCGCGGGCAGCCAGGCGCCGCCGGCAACTGCGCGGTTCAGAGACCGGACGGGCGCTGGGAAGCGAGAGCGTGCTCCGAGCGCCATCGCGCCGCCTGCCATACCCGCACCGGCGCCTGGCGGGTGTCAGGGCTGAGTGGGCCGGCGCCGTCGGCGCCGCGCCTCTGTGGCGGCTCGCGGCGCACCGCCGTACCGCGCACCGGCTACGGCGGCCAGCTCCTGGAGACGGCCCAGAAGCGGGCTGGGGCGGGAGCGGTCTGGCTCGGCTACCGGCGAACGCGCGCCGGCTGGGGCCGCTACGAGCGCCGTGGCTGTGGGCCGCGGCTGCGCCGGCCGCGGCAGCGCTGGCGGGTGCGCCGCGGGATCGCCCGCTTCCGGGTGCGGCTGCGCTTTGCCTGCACGCACGAGCGGCTGCGGCGCCCGCTGGTCGTAAAGGGCGGTCGGCACACGGTGCGCTCGCGCACGGACGTGCTGACCAAGGTCCGGGTCCGGCGCCGGACGCGCCGGCTAGTGGTGCGCTATCGCTACGCGGGGCGCCGCCACCGCGCCACAGTGCTGCTCCGCCGGCGCTAGCCGCCGATGGCGCTCATCGGGCGGGCGGGCTGCCTGAAGCCGCGCTCGCCCACGTGGTGCTTCAGCTCCTTGCGCCAGACCGCCTCGCGGACCACCTGCTCGACCTCGTCGTCTGAGGCGCCGCCGCGCAGCGGCTCGCGGAGGTCGGTCTCGTGCAGCGAGAAGAGACAGGTGCGGAGCTTGCCGTCGGCGGTCAGGCGGATCCGGTTGCAGTCGGAGCAGAACGGCTCCGAGACCGGGTTGACGAAGCCGATCTCGCCGCGGCCGTCGGCGAAGCGGTACACGCGCGCCGTGGAGTGCGGCTCGCGCGGCAGCTCCTCGAGCGGGTGGACGGCGTGGATGATGCGCCGGAGCTCGTCGCCGCTGAGCACGGCGTCGGGCTCCCAGGCGTGGTCCGCGTCGAGCGGCATGAACTCGATGAAGCGGACCTGGAAGGCGGTGGTGCGGGCGAACTCGGCGAACGGGATCGCCTCCTCCTCCGTGAAGCCGCGCATGGCCACCGCGTTGACCTTGATCGGGGCAACCCTCTCGTGCCGGCCGATTGCCTCGAGGCCGCGTAGGACCTGGGGGAGCGAGTCGCGCCGCGTCATGTGGAAGAAGCGGTCGCGCTGGAGCGAGTCGATCGAGACGTTGACCCTGCCGATGCCCGCCTCGACCAGGGCGTCGGCGTCACGCTCGAGCAGGTAGGCGTTGGTGGTGAGCGAGAGGTCCTCGATCCCGGGGATCGCGGCGAGCATCCCCACGAGCTTGGGGAACTCACGCCTCACGAGCGGCTCGCCGCCGGTGAGACGGACGTCGGTCACGCCCATCTCGGCCATCACCCGGACCACCCGCTCGATCTCCTCGAAGCGCAAAATCTCCTCGCGCTCGAGCCAGGGCAGCCCGTCGGCCGGCATGCAGTACTGGCAGCGGAAGTTGCAGCGGTCGGTGACCGACACCCGCAGGTCCGATATGCGCCTGCCGTGACCGTCGTAGAGCAGCTCGCGCGTCACTCGTCAAGCGTACCCAGGAGCTGCTTCGAGAGCTCGTCGATGCTCGGGCGCGCGCCCGGATCGCGCTCCAGGCTGGCCTCGATCGCGCGGGCGAGCCCCGGCGGCAGACGGCGCCCGCTCAGGGAGGGTGGATGCCCGTTGCCGTTCGCTGCCTGCTCGCCGGCCACGGCCTCGAGCAGCACCGCGCCGATCCCCCACACGTCGGCGGCCGCCGTCAGTAGGCCGCCGCGCACCTGCTCGGGCGCCATGTACTGCCGCGTGCCAATGCCGCGCTTCGCCCGGCCCGGCCGCCGCGCCACGCTCAGGTCGATCACCCGGGCGATGCCGCCGTCGACGATCACGTTCGACGGCTTCAGGTCTAGGTGCAGCCAGCCGTGGCGGTGGATGTAGCCGACCGCCGAGCACAGGTGGAGTCCGAGCACGGCCAGCTCGGAGGCCGGCAGGCGCCGCCGGCGCCGGGCGATCATGTGCGAGACGGTCTCGCCCTCGAGCACTTCGAGCACGAGCGTCGGCCGGCCGCCGCCGATCAGCTCGTAGGCGCGGACGATGTTGGGATGGGCGAGCGACAGAAGCGTGCGGCCCTCGTCGCGCAGCCGCCGGCGCGGCCCCGGGTCGCGGATCCGGTCGGGCCTGATCGTCTTGCCGACGCAGGCACAGGCGCGCTCCTCGCTCCAGATCTCATAGACGTCGAGCGCGCGGCCGCGGCTCAGGTGCTCCACCACCCGATAGCCAGGCGCGAGCTCCGCTCCCTTCTTCAGCAGCGCCGGCCTCACGCCGCCACCAGCTCCTCGCCGTGATGGAGGCGATAGAGGCGCGCGTAAAGGCCGCCCCGCGCCAGGAGCTCCTCGTGCGTTCCCCGGTCCACCTCCCGGCCCTCGTCGAGCACCACGATCAGGTCGGCGTCGCGCACGGTCATGAGGTTGTGGGAGATCACGAGCGTGGCTCGCCCCGCCATCAGGCGGCGGAGCGGCTCGAGCACGCGCCGGCTGGACTCGGCATCGAGGCCCGTGGTGGGCTCGTCCAGCACGAGCACCGGCGCGTCCCGGACCATCGCCCGCGCGATCGCGATGCGCTGGAGCTGCCCGCCCGACAGGCGGCGGCCGCGCTGCCCGATGGAAGTCTCGTAGCCATCGGGGAGCGCGCTCACGAAGCCGTGAGCGTCGGCCGCGCGCGACGCGCGGATCACCTCGGCCTCGGTCGCCCCCGAACGGCCGTAGGCGATGTTGTCGTGCACGGTTCCGTCGAACACGAGGGTCTCCTGCAGCACGACCGCCATCTGCTCCCTCAGGGACTCGACACCGAGGTCGCGCAGGTCGTGGCCGTCGAGCCGCACCGCGCCCGCGGCCGGGTCGTAGAAACGCAGGAGCAGTCGCGCGACCGTCGACTTGCCGGCACCGCTGGGCCCCACCAGCGCGACCACCCGGCCGGGCTCGAGCTCCAGCGTCAGATCCCGGAGCGCGGGGGACGCGGCGCCGGGGTAGGTGAAGCCAACGCTCTCGAAGGCCACCCGCCCCCGCGCGTGCGAGAGGCGGACCGCGTTCGGGCGCTCGGCCACCGCCGGCCGCTCGTCGAGCAGCTCGGAGATCCGCTCGGCGGCGGCCGTGGCCGAGAAGAGGCGATTGACTAGCCGGCTGAGGCCGCGCACCGGGCTGTAGAGCTGGCTCAGGTAGGCGAGGAAGACCAGCAGCCCGCCGAGGCTGAGCCGGCCGCTCGAGAGCGCCCAGACGCCCGCGCCGATCACCACGAGCCCGCCGGTCACCTCGACGAGGTCGATCAGCGGCAGGAACAGCGACTTGAGCCGCGTCGAGGCCATCTCCGCCCGGAATGCCGCCCGGTTCTCGCGCTGGAGCCGCTCGAGCTCGAAGTCGCCGCGGTTCATGGCCTGGACCAGCTGGACGTTCGCGAGGCTCTCCTCGGCCACCGCGCTGATGGAGCCGCTGCGGCGACGCTTCTCCCGGGAGGCCTCCTTGATCAGGCGCGAGAAGCGGCGCGCCGCGACCCAGAAGAGCGGGGCCACGACCAGCGAGACGAGCGCAAGCTGCCATTGGAGGTAGAAGAGCGCTCCTGCGAAGAAGGCGATCCGAAGGACGTAGCCGATCGCGTCGGCCACGCCCGAGAGGACGAGCGTCTCGATCGCGGCGACGTCGCCGGTGAGCCGCGAGAGCACGTCGCCCAGGCGGCGACCCTGGAAGAAGTCGAGCGAGAGGCCCTGGACGTGGCGGAAGACGCTGCTCCGCAGGTCGAGCAGGAAGCGCTCGCCGATCCAGGTGGAGAGGTAGTCGTCGGCGAACGACACGGCGCCGCCGATCGCCGTCAGCGCGACATAGGCGGCCGCGATCGGCGCGAAGGCGCCGGCGTCGCGGGGGACGAGCACCTCGTCCACCACGAGCTTGAACATCCAGATCAGCCCGGCGTCGATCGCCTGGCTCAGCGCGATCAGCGCCAGCACCACGACGAGCCAGCGCCGGTAGGGCGCCGCGTAGGGCCAAAAGCGGCGCACGGCGTCGCGCAGCAGAAGCCGCGGTGCGTGGCCGACCGGCCCGTCCTGGATCTGTGCGCGGGTCTTCATGAAGAGGGGGACGGCGTGCCCCGCGCGCTCGGGGCACGTACCGTCCGAGTGCTCGGAGCTACGAGCGGGTGTCCGTACCCGTCCGAGTGTTCGACTTGGACTGGCTCGAGTCCGAGCTGCGACCGCGACCGCTGTGCCGCTTGGCGGCGTGCGACCGGTGCAGGCGCCGACGGCGCCCGCGCTTGTGGCGATGCCTGGACATTTACGTACTCCCTTTTGTCGGGTTGCCCTACATGAATGGGAACACGGGGCAGATGTGAAAATCACGCGGCCGGGGCGGCGGCTACCGTGCCCGCATCGCGGACTTCGAGTCGATGCGCATCGAGGCCCCGTCCCGGGGCAACCGCAAGCTCGAGGCACTGTTCGAGGCGGCCGGCGCCGACGACCGGCTCAAGGGCTGGTGGCACATGCAGCAGGTGAACGCCGACCGGCTCGGGATGTCCGACCACTCCTGGGTCCACGTCCGGATCGTGGTGAACATCGCGCTCAGGATCTTCCGGCTGCTGACGCGTGCGGGCGTCGAGCCGGCGATGGTGAGCGACCACGGGCTCGGGCGCCGCGACGCCGAGGTGGTGATCGCCGCCGGCTGCCTGCTCCACGACGCGGGCATGTCGATCCACCGCACCGACCACGAGGAGTACTCGCTCTTCCTGGCCGCCGACCGGCTGCCGCTCCTGCTCGCGGGTATCTACGAGGATCCCGAGCTGACCGTGGTCGTGTCCGAGGCCCTGCACACGATCATCGGCCACCGCCGTCGCGGCGACCCGATCACGATCGAGGCGGGGGTGGTGCGCGTCGCCGACGCGCTCGACCTGGCGAGCGGCCGCTCCCGGGTCCCGTTCGAGACGCGCCGGCCCAACATCCACTCGCTCTCGGCCGCCGCTATCGACGAGGTCAAGATCGAGCCCGGCAGCGACCGCGCCGTCCAGATCGAGATCGCGATGAACAACTCGTCCGGGATCTTCCAGGTCGACGAGCTGCTGGCCACGAAGCTGCGCGGCTCCGGCCTCGAAGAGCACGTGGAGGTCGTGGCCCGGATCGAGGCCGAGCACGAGAAGCGGCTGGTGCCTGTTTTCAGGATCTGAGCCGGATCTGCCGACATCTTGGGTGTGAGCAGGACCGCGCCCATCCGTTGGGCCGCGCTGACAGTTGCGATGGCCGCCACCGTGGGCCTCAGCGCCTACTGGACCGCGCTGGCCTCGCGGCCGTCCGAGACGCCCGCGCCGGTCCCCACGCCGCATCCCGTGCCCGGGCTGATCCCGATCGCGAGCGCCCCGCACCAGCCGTCCTCGATCACGGCCCGCGACCGCGCCTACAGGCGCGGCAGGCGCGCGGGCTTCCGCGAGGGCCGACGCGCCGCCGAGCGCACGCTACGACGCCGGCTCGGAGGCTTCCCCCGCTGGGACGGCGCCTACGTGGTGCTCGGGACGCGCGACGGACGCGGGATCCACAGCCGCGTCGGACCGCTGAAGCCGGGGGAGCGCTACGAGCTCTGCCGCGACGGCAGAGCCGTCTGCGTCAAGAAGCCGGGTTGATCGTGTTGGTCTGCGCTGTGCCGCTCGGCGTCTCGATGCGCTGCTCGCGCTCGTCGATCGGCTCGTAGTCGCGCTCGCGCTCGCCGGTGTACACCTGCCGCGGCCGCGCGATCTTGGTCTCGTCGTCGTCGAGCATCTCGCGCCACTGGGCGACCCAGCCGGAGGTCCGCGGGATGGCAAACATCACCGTGAACATGTCCTTGGGCAGGTTGAGCGCCTCGTAGATCAGGCCCGAGTAGAAGTCGACGTTCGGGTAGAGCTTGCGGTCGGTGAAGTAGTCGTCGTCGAGGGCGCGCTTCTCGAGCTCCGTGGCGATCTCGAGCTTGGGGTTCTTCCCCGTGACCTCGAACACCTCCTCGACGTGCTTCTTGATGATGCGCGCTCGCGGGTCGTAGTTCTTGTAGACGCGGTGACCGAAGCCCATGAGGCGCTCCTCGCGGTTCTTCACGCCCTCGAGGAAGTCGGGGATGTTGTCCACCGACTCGATCCGCTCGAGCATCCGGACGGCCGACTCGTTGGCGCCGCCGTGCAGCGGGCCGTAGAGCGCGGCCACGCCGGCGGCGACGGCCGAGTAGGGGTCGACCTGTGACGAGCCGACTCCGCGCACCGCGTTGGTCGAGCAGTTCTGCTCGTGATCGGCGTGCAGGATCCAGAGGACGTCGAGGGCCCGCTCGAGCCGGGGATCCGGCTCGTACTTGACCTCGGTCATCTTGTACATCATCGAGAGGAAGTTGCCGGGGTAGCTCAGGTCGTTGTCCGGATAGACGTAGGGCAGCCCGAGGTTGTGCCGATAGGCGAAGGCGGCGAGCGTCGGCATCTTCGCGATCAGCCGCACGGCCGCCATGTGGCGCTCGGTGTCGTCGTCGATCTTCTTGGCGTCCGGATAGAAGGTCGAGAGTGCGCCGACCGTGGCGAGCAGCATGCCCATCGGGTGGGCGTCGTAGCGGAAGCCCTCCACGAAGACCTTGAGGTTCTCGTGGACGTAGGTGTGGTGTGTGATCTCGAAGATCCACTGGTCGAGCTGGTCCCGGGTGGGGAGCTCGCCGTAGATGAGGAGGTAGGCGACCTCCAGGTAGGTCGAGTCCTCGCAGAGCTGCTCGATCGGGTAGCCGCGGTATTCGAGGATTCCCTCCTCGCCGTCGATGAACGTGACCGCGCTGCGACACGACGCGGTGTTGGTGAACGCCGGGTCGTAGGACATCAGCCCGAAGTCGTCCTCCGAGACCTTGATGTCGCGGAAGTCCATGGCCCGCACCGTGCCGTCAGTCACCTCGACGTCGTAGCTCTCGCCGGTGCGGTTGTCGGTGATGCTCAAGCTGTCCTGAGCGGTGGCCACGCCCCCGCCGTTCTCTTCCCGCTGCTTCTGCTCGTCTGCCATCCGCTCTCCTCGCGTTTCGTCTCTACCCCGGATTGTGACGAACTACCCGCCTCGCCCCCGGAACCGGGACAGCAGCGAGCTCCGGGGCGGGTCCGGCAGGTCGGCGGCCTCGGCGGCGGAGATGGTCAGGGTCACGGCTCTCTCCGCCGTGCGGGCGACCTCCGGGGCGTCGACGAAGCAGCGGCGGCCGTTCTCGAGCTCGATGACCAGGCCGTCGAAGATGTTCTCGCGGTAGTTGTCGAGCGACTCGACGACCGTCCCGACCACGGTCTCCTCGCTCGAGTAGACCGGCGTGCCGCGCTTCAGCTCCGAGTGGTGGATCGCGTGGCCGTCGTCGATCGGGCTCATGCCCTCAGAGTGGCAGGAGGACCGCCGTCTGTCCGCTGCTTCCGGTCTCTTCGTTCTCGGTGGCCCCGACGTAGATCGCGCTGAAGATCGCGGCGACCACCAGCACGACCGAGATGGCGCCCACGAGCTTGGCCGTGCCGCTCGAGCTCGGGAAGTCCTCGCGGGTGATCCCGATGAAGGAGAGGATCAGCGCCCAGCAGGCAAGGATCCCGCCGCAGACGTGGAAGGCGTTCACGGGCGGGAAATCTACCGGAGCCTGCTGCCGCCCGGCCTGGGAGCCGCCCCGGTCGTTTCCCGGGCTGGGTAGGAAGGGGCTCGGCCGCCCGCGCCCGACCCGGGACCGCCCGGAGCCCTGCCGGCTCGCCGCCTCCGCGGAGCGGAGATCTTTACCGAGGAATCACATCGGCCTTAGCTTGGCCCGTCACCGTTCCGGGCGAGATGCCGACACTTCTGGACAACGTCCGCCACGTCCTGGCGCCGCGTGTAGGCGCGCGCCCGGTGTGCCTCGTGTGCGGACGGGCGGTGGCGCCGCGCGACGAAAGCATGCGGCTGCGCGGGGGCGTGGTCGTGCACCGTGCCTGCGCCACCTATGACATGCGTCGCCGCCGGGTCGGGTCCGGGCGTCTGGGTTACCCGCGTTCCTGAGGCCCGAGCCCGACGGCGTCAGCGACGCGTCAGTGCGAGCGGATGCGGCGGCTGCGGGCGACCCTGACGCGCGCGGGCGAGCGCGGCGGGGGCTCGGCGTGGGGGCCGCGCCGCGGCGGTCGCGGATGGCGCGGCAGCTTAGGCGGATGGCGGTCCGAGCCTCCGCGGCCCGGTTCGTCGGGCTCGAGCTCCGGCTCCGCGCGGATCGCGTACCAGACGAGGCAGAGCAGCATGACGATCGGAATCTTGAGAACCAGCGCCAGCCAAAATACGGCCCAGAAACCGTCCACGGGCGCATGGTACCCAGGTCGCGGGGCCGACTACCAGTCGAGCGGGCGGCGGTCGCGGAAGAAGCCGTTCGTGGGGCCGTCCGCGGGCAGCGTGGCGAGCCAGACGATCGTGTCCGCGGCCTCCTCGGGCGAGCGCGGGGCGGCGGACCCGCCCATGTCCGTGTGCACCCAGCCTGGGCACATGGCGTTGACCTTGACGTCGCCCGCCGCCGCGAGCGCGAACTGCCTGGTCATCGCGTTGAGGGCGGCCTTGGAGATGCTGTAGGCGGGGCTGTAGGAGGTCATCTTCGTGATCTGGCCGGCGCCGCTCGAGACGTTCACGACCCTGCCGTAGCCGCGCTCGACCATCCCGGGGAGGAGGCGCGCACAGGTGCGGAAGGGGCCGAAGAAGTTGGCCTCGAAGGTGGCGCGCAGGGTGTGCTCGTCGAGGTCGAGCATCCCGCGTCCCTCGTCGAGGAGCACGCCGGCGTTGTTCACGAGAACGTCGATCTCCATGTCTGCCAGCTCGTCCACGCTGGCCGCGTCGGTCACATCCAGCTGGGCGTAGTCCACGCCGAGGTCGTCGGCGGCCGCGCGGCCCGCGTCCGCATCGCGGCTCGTCAGGACCACCCGCAGCCCCGCGGCCGCGAGCTGGCGAGCGGCCTCGAGCCCGATACCGCGATTGCCGCCGGTGACGAGCGCGGTTCGCTCAGGCGGCACGGCTGCTCGCCCAGTCGCGCCAGGCCAGCGGGAGCGCCGGGGCGTCGAGCAGGCGCGGGGCGAGCGACTGGTCGAAGAGGCGCGCCTCGGAGATAAGGGCGACCGTGACTCCGTGGTCCGGGTGCTCGAGGACCTCCACGGTGTCGCCCGCGGCGATCGTGCCCTCCTCGATCACCCGCAGGTAGGCGCCCGGCCGCAGCGCCCGGCCGAACGTCTTGACGAAGCGCGGGTCGTCCATCTTCACGCCGAGCTTCCAGCACGGGATTCGCGGCGCGGACACCTCCAGCAGCGCCTCGCCCACCCGCCAGCGCTCGCCGACGAGGGCGCCGGTCACCTCGATCCCGCGCAGCGTGAGGTTCTCGCCGAACGTGCCGTCCTCGAGCTCGCGGCCGAGCTGCGCCTCCCACCAGTCGGCGTCCTCGCGCGCGTAGGAGTAGACGGCCATGTCCGGGCCGCCGTGGACGCGGCGGTCCGCCTGGACGTCGCCGTCGAGCCCCTCGCGGCCGGCGTGGACGCGGCCCGCGGCCGGCAGCTTCCAGATCCCCGTCCTGACCGGCTTGCCGCGGCGCTCGATCGTGCGGACGTCTGCGAGGTTCACGGACAGGACCGAGCCCATCCGTTTGAGGCTACTCGCGCGCCGCCCGCGAGTCGGGAACGAGGCGATAGCCGGCGCTCCGCACGGCGCCCATCGGGCCGGGGGACACCACGTCGGCGATTGCCGCCATGTTGCCGAGGTGCGTGCCCATCCGGCGGGGCCGGTGGACGATGGCGTCGACGACCCACTCCGCCGCCTGCTCGGGGCTGAGCGATGGCATCGTCCGGTAGATCTTGGTCGGCGTGATCATCGGCGTCCGCACGAGCGGCATCTGGAGCGAGCTGACCTGGACGCCGTCGCGCCCGATCTCCGCCGCGATGCAGTCGGAGAAGGCCTCGAGCGCCGCCTTCGAGGCGATGTACGCCGAGAAGCGCGGCACGCGGAAGTAGACCCCCGTGGTGGAGACGTTGATGAGCTGTCCCGACCCGCGCTCGCGCATCCCCGGCAGGAAGCCGAGCGTCAGCCGGACCGGGCCCAGGTAGTTGAGCTGCATGGTCCGCTCGAAGTCGTGGAAGCGGTCGTACGAGAGGTGGATCGAGCGGCGGATCGACTTGCCCGCGTTGTTCACGAGCACGTCGACGCGGCCGTGGTCGGCCAGCACACGCTGGATCAGCTCGTCGATCGCGTCCATGTCGGAGAGGTCGCAGGGGAGGGCGTGCGCGTCGCCCGCGCCGGCGGCGAGCTCCTCGAGCTTGTCGCGGCTGCGGGCGACCAGCAGCACCCGGGCGCCGGCCTCCCCCAGCCGGACCGCTGCGGCCTCGCCGATGCCCGAGGAGGCGCCGGTGAGCAGCACGGTCTTGCCGGCCACCGCCTTCTCGAGCGAGGGGGCTCCCGTAACGCGCCCCACCACCCGGCTGACGACGCCGGTCGGCCTGTTGATCAGCCCGGAGACGATCTTCGGGCCGGAGATCCTCACGGCTGCTGCTCGGCGAGCTGGCGCTTGAGGATCTTGCCCGCCGGGTTGCGCGGGAGCTCGTCGACGAAGACCACCTCGCGCGGCACCTTGAAGCGCGCCAGGTTCTCGCGGATGAACGACTTGACGTCGTCCTCGCTGAGCTCGCGCCGCGGCACGAGGAACACGCGCAGGCGCTGTCCGTACTGCTCGTCCGGCACGCCGAGGGCGGCAGCCTCCTCGACGTCCTCGTGGGTGGCGAGCAGCTCCTCGATCTCGCGGGGGAAGACGTTCTCGCCGCCGGAGACGATCATCTCGTCGTCGCGGCCGTCGACGAACAGCCGCCCCGCCTCGTCGAAGTGGCCGACGTCGCCGGTGGACATCAGCCCGTCGATGATCTCCTTGGTGCCGCCGCCCGTGTAGCCCTCGAAGGGCAGGACGTTGCCGACGAAGATGCGGCCCGTCTCGCCGCGGGCCGCCGGACGGCCATCCGCGTCGTAGAGCCGGACCCTGGTGCCGAATGGCGGCCGGCCGGCGCAGCCGGGCGCCGCGCGCAGGTCCTCGGGCGTGCCGATCGTGGCCCAGGCGACCTCGGTCGAGCCGTAGAGGTTGTAGACCACGTCGCCGAAGCGGTCCATCGCCCGGCGCGCCAGGTCGCCCTCGAGCTGCGAGCCGCTCACGAAGATGATCCGCAGCGCGGAGGTGTCGTGCCTGGCCAGCTCGTCGTCGCCGAGGGCGAGAATCCGCTGGAGCATCACCGGCACCACGATCAGGGCGGTGGTCCGCCGCTCGGCCACCGCCGCGAGCGTCTGCTGCGGTTCGAAGCGGCGCTTGATCACGAGCGTCGAGCCGAGGCCCATGGCAACCGCCGCGTGCGCGAAGCCGAGCGCGTGGAAAAGCGGCGCCGCCACGTAGGTGGCCTCCTCCGAGCGGAACGGCACCTTCGACAAGAGGGCGCCCACCGCAGCGAGCGAGCGCGGCTGGGTGCGGGGCGCGCCCTTGGGCGTGCCGGTCGTGCCGCTCGTGAGCATCACGACCGACGACTGGCCGTCGGGCGCCGGCGGCGGGGACGGGTCGCCGGACTCGATCAGCTCCTCGAGCGTCGGCACGTCGGGCTCGGAGTCGGTCCAGGCCAGGAAGCGCCCGCGCGGCGCCGCAACGCCCTCGACCATGCCCGTGAACTCCTCGTCGTGGATGAGCGCCTCGACGTTCTCCCGCTCGCAGACGTCGCGCACCTGCGGGCCGGCGAAGTCGGTGTTGAGGTAGAGCGCTCGCGCGCCCGACTTGGCGCACGCGTAGGTGGCGTCGAGGAAGCCGCGGTGGTTGCGGCAGTAGATGGCGACGCTGGTGCCCTCGCCGATGCCGCGGCTGCGGAGGGCGTTCGCCAGGGCGTTGGAGCGGCGGTCGAGGTCGGCGAAGCTGAGCTCGCCCAGCTCGTCGACGAGCGCCGTGCGCTCGCCGTGCCGGAGCGCCGCGATGCTTAGCTCGCCGCCGAGCACGCCATAGCGGCGGAGCGCCTGGATCGCCTGGAAGGTCCGCTGGGGCGACTCGACCCCCAGCATGCCTGCGCGGACGGCCGAGCCGAGCGAGTGGAGCTCCACCGCGGCGCGCATGCCGAGGCGGACGGGGATCTCGGCGACGCTCATTCGCCCAGGGCCGCGAGCTGGCGCGGGCTCGGGTCGGCGTGGCGGCCGCGCACGGTTGTCAGGAAGCGCTCCACGGATTCGATGACCGGCACGCTACGCCAGCTGGCCACGAGATCGAAGGCATGCTGGGCGCCCTTCAGCTCGGCGTAGAGCACCGGCGCTTGCGAAGTGGCCCTCAGCCGCTCCACGAAGCGCCTCGCCTCGTCGATCCCGATCAGCGTGTCCTTCTCGCCGGCGATCACGAACGTCGGCGGCGCAGCGGCGTGCACGCGGTGGACCGGCGAGGCCGCCCGGAAGCGCTCGGGCTCGTCGCGGCGCCTCGTCTTGAACACGAGCCGCTCGAGCACCTGGTGGACGGCCTTGAGGTGGATGCCCTCATCGTCGAGCAGGTCGTAGACGCCGTAGAAGGGGACGGCCGCGGCCACCGAGGTGTCGGCGTCCTCGAAGCCGGGCTGGAAGTCCGGGTCGCCGGCCGTGAGCGCCGCCAGTGCGGACAGGTGACCGCCGGCCGAGCCGCCGGTGATCGCGACGAAGGAGGGGTCGACGTCCCATTCCTCGGCGTGCTCCCGCACCCAGGCGATGGCGCGCTTGACGTCCACGATCTGCGCCGGCCAGGTGGCCCAGGGGCTGAGCCGGTAGTCGATGTTGAAGCCGACCCAGCCGTTGGCGGCCAGGTGGCTCAGGAGCGGGACCCCCTGCTCGTGCCTCGAGCCGATCACCCAGGCGCCGCCGTGGATCTGGACGATCGCGGGCCGCGGCTCCTCCGCCGGCGCGTCCGGCATGTAGACGTCGAGCTTCTGGCTGCGCGTGTACTTGATGCCGCGCACGCAGCGGACGCCGGCGCGGCGCCTGGCGAGGAAGGGGAGGGCGATCTCGTGCCGGGGATAGGGCGCGGCCGGCTCGCCGGGGTCGAGCTCCGCCACCGCCTCCTCCAGGTCCTCGGCGCTCCGGCGCGCGGCGACGATCCGCGGCATCGCCACGCCGACCGCCACGAGCACGCCGCCGAGCCCGACGAGGCCCCTCGGGTGCTCCAGGCCGCCGAGCGCGACCAGGACCGCGGCGGCCACGAGGTCGAAGACGACCAGGAACGGCGCCAGCTCGACCGTCACCCAGGCGGCGACCCAGCTCGGCAGCGCCAGCGCGATGTTGCGCAGCGGGCGCAGGGCGTTGACCACGCCGAGGAGGGCGAGGATTCCGAGCACGAGGAGGAGCGTCGACGCCGTCACCGCGCCTCCAGTCTGATGACGCGGTCCGCGAAGCGCGTCACCAGGTTCGCCACGCGCTCCGGCTGTTCCACCTGGGCGCAGTGGCCGCAGCGCTCGAGCACCACGAGCTCGGCGCCGTCGACCGCGTCGAGCACGCGCCGCGCGCCCTTGATCGGCGTCAGCAGGTCGCGGTCGCCCCAGATCAGCTGGACCGGCCGGCAGACGCGCGAGAGGTCGAAGGCCGTGCGCAGCTCGCCGAGCAGGCGGCGGGCGTCGCGGACCACGCGGGCGACGTCGGCGCGGCTCGAGTACTGGGCGGCGTAGTCGGCCACGAGCGCCCGGTCGGCGCGGCTCCCGTTGAACACTGCGAAGCGCGGATAGGTGGCTCGGACCGCCCAGCGGATCACGCTCGCAGGCAGGGGCACGGGAGCGTTTACCACCCGGTGCAGCAGCCGGTCGCGCTCGAACAGGTCGACCCAGGGTTGATGGCCGAGGCCGCCCGGCGAGATCGCGACGACGGCCGCGAGCGGCAGGTCCGGGTCCTGCGCGGCCCGCAATCCGGCGACACCTCCGAGCGAGTTGCCCACGATCAGCGGCGGCTCTTCCTGCTCGCGCACGAGCGCGGCCGTGAAGCGGTCGAGCTGGGGCAGCATCGGGCCGGCGGCGAAGCGATCGCCGCGACCCGCGAGCCGATCCGCCTCGCCGAAGCCGGGCAGGTCGAACGCGACCGCTCGCCGGCCGCGTTCGCCGAGCTCCCGCAGCAGCGGGCGCCAGGTGTCTGCGCTGTCCGAGTAGCCATGGAGGAGCATGAGCGGCGGGCCCTCGCCCTCGATCTCGAGGACGCGGGTGCGTACGCCCGCGACCGTGGCCCGCCGCTCGATCAGACCCGCGCGCCCCCGAGCTGCGCGGCGATCTGCTCCACGCTCCAGTCGCCGTCCGTGGTGATGCCGTCCTCGACCGTCCAGCCGCTCAGCTCGGAGATCGCTCCGCCCTGGACCGAGAAGAGCTTGCCGGTCAGCTCGCAGTCCTCGCCCGCCAGGTAGGCGACGAGCGGGGACACGTGGCGCGGGTGGAAGGCATCGAAGGCGTCCGGGTCGTCGGGCTCCTTCATCATCTCGCCGATCGGGCCGGGCGTCTGGACCGTGAGCCGCGTACGCGCCACCGGCGCGATCGCGTTCACGCGCACGCCGTAGCGACCGAGCTCCTGCGACGCGACCAGGCTCAGCGCCGCGATCCCCGCCTTGGCGGCGCCGTAGTTGACCTGCCCCGCGTTGGGCATGAACGTGCCCGATCCCGAGGCGGTGTTGACCACCGCGGCCCTTACCTCCTCGCCCGCCTTGCTCCGCTCGCGCCAGTGCGCTCCCGCGTGGTGGAGGGCGCAGAAGTGGCCTTTCAGGTGGACGGCCAGCACGGCGTCCCACTGCTCCTCGGTCATCGAGACGATGAACGCGTCGCGCAGGATGCCCGCGTTATTCACCAGCACGTCGAGGCGGCCGTAGGCGTCGACCGCCTGCGCCACGAGGCCCGCCGCGCCGTCCCAGGTCGAGACATCGTCGTGGTTGGCCACGGCCTCGCCGCCCGCGGCCTCGATCTCGTCGACCACGGCCTGCGCCGCCGAAGCGTCCTCGCCCGTCCCGTCCGCGGCGCCGCCGAGGTCGTTGACCACGACCTTCGCGCCCTCGCTCGCGAACAGCAGGGCGTGCTCGCGGCCGATGCCGCGGCCCGCGCCCGTGATCGCGGCGATCCTTCCCTCGAGCGACCTGCTCATCGAGCCACCTCCGCAAGCCCGTCCTTGATCACGACGTCGCCGCTGTCCGAGCTCGTCTCGTACGAGTAGGCGCCGTCCCCGTCCCAGATCCGCGTCGTGATGGCCTGCTTCGGCTGCACGGTCTTCGAGAAGCGCACGGCCAGCCGCCTGAGCCGCTCGGGGTCGTCGGGGCAGGCGTGCTGGATCGCCGCAACCGACGTGAAGGCCATCGTGCAGAGCCCGTGGATGATGATCCCGGGCAGGCCCATCGCCTTGGCCACCTCGTCGTCGAGGTGGATCGGCATCGGGTCGCCGGCCGCCTCCGAATAGCGGAAGGTCTGGTCCTCGTCGAAGGTCTGCTCGACCTCGGCGTCGGGCGAGCGCTCCCGCAGCGACTCGTCGAAGCCGTGCGCGGGCGGCGTCTCGCCTGCGCCCTCTTCCACCTGGGCCCCGCGGACGAAGGACATCATGTACTGCTCCACGAGCAGCTCGTCGCTGTCCTTGTCGCGGGTCTCGCCCTTGACGGTCACCGTCACCCCCGAGGAGCGGCCCTGGACGCCGATCGGCACGGCGCGCGTGACGAGCGTCGTGTCCGGCCGGATCGGCGCATGGAAATGGAAGTCCTGCTCGCCGTGCAGGACCATCATCAGGAGGTCGCCCGGGATCACGCTGGTGGTGGCCGCCGCCAGCGCGCCGAAGGCCGGCACGATCGCGAACACCGGCGGGGCCAGGTCGCCCGACGCGTGCGGCGCGATCGGGTCGTTAGTGGCGGCCGCGTAGGCCTTGATGCGGTCGCGCTCGACCGCGAACTCGTCGGGATCGCCCCAGGCGCCGATCTTGTCGACGCCGAACTGCGGGGTGGTCACGCTCATGTGGTGGTTACCTCCTGTCGTGCCTGCTTGATGAGCTCCTCGGCCACGTGCTCGCCGGCGCCGGCGACCCCGCCGAGCAGGATTCTCGAGAGCTGGGCGCGGCGCCAGTAGAGCGGGGCGTCGTGCTCCCAGGTCGAGCCGATTCCGCCGTGGACCGCGAGGCAGGTGCGCGTGCCGTAGGCCGCGGCCTGCTCGCCCGCCACGCGGGCGCAGTTGGCGGCCAGCGCAAGCTCGTCCGGCCGCGACTCCGCCGCGAGCCCCGCGTAGTAGCAGAGGCTGCGCGCGGTGCCGGCGTGGCGCATGATCTCCACGATCTGGTGCTTGACCGCCTGGAAGCTGCCGATGGCGCGGCCGAACGCGTGGCGCTCCTTGGCGTAGGCCGTGGCCATCTCCTGCACCGCCTCGGCCACGCCGAGGGCGTCCGCCGCGAGCAGCGCCTGGCCGCTGTGCCAGGCCTCGGCGAGCACGTCCGCGTCCACGCCGAGCTCGCTGGCCTCGGCCCCCTCGAGCCGCACGTGGGCAAGAGGCCGGGTGGCGTCGGAGCGGACGACCTTCTCCACGGAGACGGATGCGGCCTCGACCAGCGCGGCGCCCCCGCCGGCGTAAGGGACCACGAGCAGGTCCGCGCCCGCCAGGTCGGGCTGGAAGCCTGCGCTGCCGCTCAGGCGGCCGTCCGAGAGCTCCGGGAGCGGGGCCCGGCGCTCGTCGGACGGAGTCCCCTCGACCGTCCAGTCGGCCGGATCCGCCCAGACCAGCGCCGCGCGGCGGCCACCGTCGGCGAGTAACGGCAGCAGACTGCCGGCGAGCTCGCTGCGCGAGAGGACGAAGGTGGCGCCGAGGTGGCCGAGCAGGCCGGCGCCGGTGAGCCGGCGGCCGCACTGCTCCATCACGAGCATCGCGTCGAACACCGTGAGCCCGGCCCCGCCGTGCTCCTCCGGCACCAGGAGGCCCGTCCAGCCGGCCTCGCCCGCGGTCCTCCAGATGCTCGGGAGCTCGCCGCCGTCGAGCGCCGCCCGGGCGCCGGCGATCGTGTCGATTCGCGACAGCGCGCCCGCCGCGGCCTCGCGGAGCATCGCCTGCTCGTCGGAGAGCTCGAAGTTCATACGCCCGCCTTCTCGGCGCGCATCTCGCTGAACGGCTTGTCCTTGTCGAAGCGCGGCTCCGGCGGCAGCCCGAGCACGCGCTCGCCGATCGTGTTGAGGAGGATCTCGTTGGTGCCGCCTGCGGTCCGGAGCGACTCGAGCTCGGAGGCCAGCCCGCCGAACTCGCCCTCGAGCGCGTCGGGTCCGAGCACGTCGGCCAGCAGCTCGCAGGCCTCGCGCCCTCCCTGGACGAGGCCGATCTTGCCGAGCCCCGCTTCGGGCCCCGGGATCTGGCCGCGCTCGAGGGCGGTCAGCGCGCGGTAGGCGGTGTAGCGGAGCGCGATCCACTCGACGGCCACGCTCGCCAGCCGCTGGCGCGTGCCGCTCTCCTCGAGCGCCGGCAGGCCGAGCATCGGCCGGACGAGCCGCACCGGCTCGAACGAGAACTGGTCGAGCGCCGAGAGGACGGCCATGCGCTCGAACATCAGCGTCGTCATCGCCACGGCCCAGCCGGCGTCGACCGGCCCGACCGTGGCCTCCTCGTCGAGCTCGACGTCGTCCACGAAGACCTCGTTGAAGTTCTCCTCGCCGGAGATCTGGCGTAGCGGCCGCACGGTCACGCCCGGGGCGTCCATCGGAATCACGAACATCGTCAGGCCCTTGTGCTTGGGCACGTCCGGGTCGGTGCGTGCGAGCAGCAGGCCGAAGTCGGCGAACTGGCCGAGCGTGGTCCAGACCTTCTGCCCGCTCAGCCTCCAGCCGCCGTTCTCGCGGCGGGCCCGGGTCTGGATGCCGGCCAGGTCGGAGCCCGCGGCGGGCTCGGAGAAGAGCTGGCACCAGCCCTCGTCGCCGCTCAGCATGGGCGCCAGGTAGCGGCTCTTCTGCTCCTCGCTGCCGTAGGCGATGATCGTTGGGCCGAGCTCGCCGATCGCGATGTGGTCGAGGATCCCGGCGCAGCCCGCCCGGGCGATCTCGGAGTTGACGATCATCGCCTCGGCCGGCCCGAGGCCCGCGCCGCCGTATTCCTCCGGCCATGTGACTCCCACGAGCTTCGCCTCCGCCAGCCTGGCCTGCCAGGTGCGGTAGGGCGCGATGTCGTCGGCGTGGAGGCCGGACGCCGGAGGGGGCGACTCGTCGCGGTGCTCCTCGAGCCACGCGCGCACTCCCGCCCGGTAGGCGGCCTGATCCGGAGTGTCCTTCAGGTCCATGCGAGCAGCGGCAAGCTAGCACAGAAACAGACAGGTGTGACTGTTTGTTGCCGTGGTACCCTGGCTCAGGATGGCAACCACCGCTACGGGGACGCCCCGCCGGCGCCGCACTCAGGAGGAGCGCAGCGCCACCACTCGGGCGGCGCTGCTGGACGCGACGATCGAGTGCCTTGCCGAGTACGGCTACGCGAACCTGACCACCACCAAGGTCGTGGAGCGGGCCGGTGTCTCCCGCGGCGCCCAGGTCCACCACTTCCCGACCAAGGCGGAGCTCGTCTCGGAGGCCGTGCGCCATCTCGCCGCCAAGCGCGTCGAGGAGTTCCTCCAGACGATGCCCAAGCTGCCGAGCAGCGAGGAGAAGCGTGTCTCGCGCATCCTCGACCTCATCTGGGAGGTGCACAAGAGCCCGCTCTTCGATGCGGCGCTCGAGCTCTGGGTGGCCTCGCGCACCGACCCGGAGCTGCGCGCGAGCCTGGCCGCAGTCGAGCAGAACGTCGCCGAGACGGTTGCGTCGGTGGGGCCCACGCTCTTCCCGGACGTCGCGAGCCGCCCGAACTTCCAGAGCGACGTGGACGCGACGATGGCCGCGATCCGCGGCCTGGCGCTGATGCGCTTCGTGGACGATCCCGAGAGCGTCGACCGCCGCTGGCGCCGGACCAAGCGGCGGATGCTCGAGATCTTCGCGGACGAGCGCTAGGCCGGCGCGCCCTCGGCGAGCAGCTCGCGCACGCGCTCGAGCGACTCCGTCGCCGCCTGGCGCGCCTCCTTCTCGAGCTTCTTCAGCATCGGGCTGATCGCCCTGCCGCTGAAGCTGCTCTCGTGAGTCACGCGGGTGCCGGCCTCGCCCGAGCGCTCCACGAGCGCCCGGATCCCCATCCTCGTCCCCATCGGACCGCGGCCGTCGATGCCGACCACGTGCGGCGGCGACCACTCGACCACCGTCCAGTCCACGTTCGCCGGGATGCCCATCACCTTGATCCGCTCGGTCACGATCGTGCCGACCCGGACCCGCTCGATCGGCGGCGGCGGGTCGTCCGGGAAGCCCTCGTGCAGCCTGAACCACTCGGGAAAGCGGCCGAAGTCCGACACGAGCTCCCAGGCCCGCTCGAGCGGGGCGTCCAGCTCGAGGATCTCGGCGACTACGACCTCAGGCGCCATTCGACGCCGGCTGGTACAGGGTCACCACGACCGCCCCGCCGATGCCGATGTTGTGCTGGAGGGCGGTCTTCGCGCCCTCGACCTGGCGCTTGTCGGCCTTGCCGCGCAGCTGCCAGGTGAGCTCCGAGCACTGCGCCAGGCCGGTCGCTCCCAGCGGGTGGCCCTTGGAGATCAGGCCGCCCGACGGGTTCACCACCGGGCCGTCGCCGCCGTAGGTGGTGGCCTCGGCCTCCACCAGCTTGTGGGCCTCGCCCTCCTCGGCGAGCCCGAGCGCCTCGTAGGTGATCATCTCGTTGGCCGAGAAGCAGTCGTGGAGCTCGATCACGTCGACCTCCTCGGGACCGACCTCGGCCTCCTCGTACACGGCGTCGGCGGCCTTCTTGGTCATCTTGCCGCCCACCACGCTGATCGCGCTCTTGTCCTCGAACGACTCGGGGGTGTCGGTGACCATGGTCTGCGCCACGATCTCGACCGCGCGATCCCAGAGGTCGTGCTCGTCCACGAAGCGTTCGCTGGCCACGATCGCCGCGCCCGAGCCGTCCGACGTCGGGGAGCACTGGAGGAGCGTGAGCGGCAACGGCTCGTAGATGACGCGCGCGTCCCGGACCTCGTCGAGCGTGTACTCGTCCTGGAATTGCGAGTACGGGTTGTTCACCGAGTGCTTGTGGTTCTTGTAGCCGATCCAGGCGTAGTGCTCGGGCTTGGAGCCGTACTTCTCCATGTGCTCGCAGCCGGCCATGCCGAACATCTGCGGCGCGGGCGGCGCAGCCACCATCTCGCGCACCTCGGCGAGCGCGTTGAAGTGGCGCATCGTCGGCTGCTCGCGGTCCATGAAGTTGGCGCCGAGCGAGCCCTTCTGCATCTTCTCGAAGCCCAGGGCGAGCGTGCAGTCGGCGAGGCCGCCCTTGACCATCTGCCGCGCCATGTAGAGCGCGGTCGAGCCGGTGGAGCAGTTGTTGTTCACGTTCGTCACCGGGATGCCGGTGATGCCGAGCTCGTAGACCGCCCGCTGGCCGGACGTCGACTCGCCGTAGCAGTAGCCGACGCACGCCTGCTCGATCTCGTCGTAGGAGATGCCCGCGTCCTCGAGCGCGTTGGTGCCCGCCTCTCGCGCCATGTCCGGGTAGTCCCACTCGCGCGTCTGGGGCTTTTCGAACTTCGTCATTCCCACGCCGATCACGTATGTCTTCTCGCTCATGGCGCGGCAGGATACAGAAAGAGTCACACCTGACTGTTTGTTACCTCGAACTCGCGCGGATCCGGGTCGCGGAGCATGGCCTGGTGGCGCTCGGGCGTCCACGGCCAAACCTCGGGCTTGCCGTCCTTGCCGAGGTACCAGCTGTCGCAGCCGGTGGTCCAGACGGTGTCGGGCATCGCGCCGCGCATGTCGCGGTTGAAGCGGTCCATCGCCTCGGCGCTGGGCGCGACGGTCGCCAGCCGTCCGTCCTGCCACATCCGGATCCAGCGCATGGCGAAGTCCGCCTGCGCCTCCGCGATCGCCACCAGCGAGTAGTTGCCGACGGGGCTGTGCGGGCCCATCAGCATGAAGAAGTTGGGGAAGCCGGCGATCGCCACCGTGCGGTGGGCGCGCGGTCCCTCGCTCCACACGTCGTCGAGGTCGATCCCGCCCTCGCCGACCACGTCGATCGGCCGCGTGTAGGCGTGCGAGTCGAAGCCCGTGGCGTAGACGATCACGTCGACGTCGTGGTGGCGGCCGTCGCTCGTCACGATGCCGGTCTCGTCGATCCGCTCGATCCCCTCCCTGACGAGCTCCACGTTCGGCCGCTGCATCGCCGAGTAGAAGCCGGTCGAGACCACCAGGCGCTTGCACATCGGCTCGTAGTCCGGGGTGAGCCCGTGCCGGAGCTGCGGGTCGCGCACGGTCTTCAGGTGCATCCGGCAGATCCAGCCGATCAGCCGCCGCTGCCAGCCCGGCCGGACCACCGCCCGCGAGAAGGTGTGGCGCAGTGCCCACTGCGTGAGCCCGTACTCGAAGCGGCCGAGCCACGGGAAGCGGCGCTGCAGGCGCCGCTCCCAGCGCCCGTAGGGCCGGTTGGGCGCCGGCAGGATCCACTGCGGGGTGCGCTGGAAGTGGGCGAGCCGGCCGGCGATCCCGGCCAGGTCGGTCACGATCTGGACGCCGGTCGAGCCGGTGCCGATCACAGCGATGCGCTTGCCCGCGAGCTTCACGTCGTGGTCCCAGCGGGCGGAGTGGAACGACGCGCCCGCGAAGCTGTCCATGCCCTCTATCTCCGGCAGTCGCGGGTGGTGCAGCACACCGCAGGCGGAGACCACGAAGTCGGCTGAAAGAAAGGGCCCCGTCCCCTTTGTTTCAATCGTCCAGCGGCCGCCGTCGTAGCGCGCGCCCGTCACCTCCGTGCCGGTCTTCAGGTGCGGCCGCAGGCCGTACTTGTCGGCCGCGCGCTCGAAGTAGCCCCAGATCTCGGGGCCGGGCGCGAACACCTGGCTCCAGTCCGGGTTGAGCTCGAACGAGTACTGGTAGAAGCGCGAGGGGACGTCGCAGGAGAGGCCGGGGTAGGTGTTGTCGCGCCACGTCCCGCCGACCGACTCGGCCTTCTCGTAGATCGTGAAGCTGTCGATGCCGGCGCGCTTGAGCTTGATGCCCATGCAGAGGCCGGACATCCCGGCGCCGACGATGGCGACCGTGGGCGTCCGGTTCACGACCGGAACGCCTCACGCAGGACGCGGTTGCGGCCGAGGACGGCTTCGACCGGGCCCTGGAAGCCTCGAGTTGCGAGCAGGATCGGGACCCACCAGGGCGCGTAGACCTTGTTCGCTCGGCGGTCGATGCCGCGCACGATCGCAGCCCCCGCGGCACCGACCGGAAGCGGCCGGTCGACGATGGCCGGCATCATCGTCCGCGTGCGGGCGATCGGCGCCTGGGCGGTGGCCTCGGCCACCATGTCGGTGTCGACGACGCCGAAGTAGGCCACGCCGACGCGCGTGCCGGTGTGCGCCAGCTCGATCCGGAGCGCCCGGCCGAGCGCCTCGACGCCGGCCTTGCTCACCCCGTAGGCGTTGAGGAGCGGCGAGGGGATCGCCGCGGCGATCGAGGCGATCGGCAGCAGGTAGCCGCGGCGCGCGACCACGTGCGGGAGCGCGGCCCGCAGCGTCCGCCAGACGCCGAGCAGATTGACCTCGAGCACCTTCTCGAAGTCCGCCGGGTCGAGCGCCTGCACGGTCGCCGCCGTGCCGACGATCCCGGCGCCCGCCACGGCCACGTCGATCCCGCCGAGCTCGCTCACGGTGGTCGCGACCGCCTCGCCGATGGCGTCGGGATCGGTCACGTCGGCGACGATCCCCAGCGCGCCGATCTCCGCCGCCGTCCGCTCCACGAGCGGGTTGCGGTCGACGAGCGCCACCCGGTCGCCGCGCCCGGCCAGGCGGCGCCCGGCGTCGGCGCCGATGCCGCGGGCACCGCCGGTGATGAAGACGACCTTGGCCATCAGCGGCTCACCCGCTCCTCGTACGCCGAGCGCTCGCCGGCGTCGAAGTCGAGGAAGACGGTGTCGGCCCTCAGGAGCCGGGCGGCGCCCTCGCGCAGGCGGCGGGGGAGGAGCGAGTTGACGTAGGTGACGGGGCCGAGCGAGCGCGGCACCCAGACATGGAGCCTCGGCCGGCGCACGGCGGCGACGATCGCCTCGGCGATGTCCTCCGGCTCCACCAGGCGAACGTACGCCGGGCGCCTGACCCCGGAGGTGAGCTCGGTGTTGACGAAGCCGGGCAGTACGCACGAGACGTCGACGCCCGTGCCGTGCAGCTCGGCCGCGACGGCCTCGCTCAGGCCGAGCACGAACCACTTCGTGCCGCAGTAGGTGGCCGCACCGGGCACGCCGACGCGGCCGGCGGTCGAGGCGAGGTTGATCAGGTGCCCGCGGCCGCGCTCCTTCATCGCCGGCAGCGCCAGGCGCATGCCGCGGGCCACGCCGTCGGCATTGATGTCGATCATCCGGCGCGCCGTCGCCTCGGTCTCGCCGGCGAACGGGCCGATCTGCATCACGCCGGCGTTGTTCACCAGCACGTCGACGGGGCCGAGCTCCGCCTCGGCCGTCCCCAGGAAGCCCGCGAAGCTGTCCTCGTCGGTCACGTCGAGCGGGAGCCCGATGGCGCGCCCGCCGAGCTCCTCGGCCGCGCTGCGCGCCGAGTCGGCGTCCACGTCGCCCAGCGCCACGCGCGCGCCCGCAGCCGCGAGAGCCGTGGCCGTCGCCCGCCCGATGCCCCGGCCGGCGCCGGTGACAGCAACGACCTTCCCCGCCGGATCAGCTACCGCAGCCACGCGGCGTGCATGATAAAACATACGAGCCCGACTGTTTCTAAAGGAGGAATTGAATGGCGGCTCTCGAGAACTCGATCCAGATCCCGGCCGAGGCGGACAAGGTCTGGGGCGCGATCGCCGACCTCGACGTGTACGGGCAGTGGATGACCCTGCACGTCGACTTCCCCGAGGGGACGCCGGACGAGATGGGCGAGGGCGAGTCCTTCAAGGAGAAGGTCAAGATCATGGGCATGCCGGGCGACGTGACCTGGACGGTGTCCGGCTACGAGGAGGGCCGCCGCATCGAGCTCTCGGGCGCCGGCCCGATGGGGACGACCCTGACCGCCTCGTTCACGGTCGAGGCGAACGGCGACGGTACGAACGTCTCCTACACGTCCGAGTTCGCCGGTGCGGCGCTGGCCCCGCTGGCGGCGTCGCTCGAGAAGGAGGCCGCCAAGGCCGGCGAGCAGTCGCTCGAGAACCTGCGCCAGCTGGTCACGAGCTAGCTCAGGCGGAGCGGGAGCCGCGCCAGCCCGCGCAGCGAGGGATTGCCGCTCCAGGCGGGGTCGCCGTCCAGCTCGATCGAGTCGACGCGGGCGGCGAGCTCGCGGAGCACGACCGTGGCCTCGAGGCGTGCCAGGTGCGCGCCCAGGCAGTAGTGGATGCCCGAGCCGAAGGCCAGATGGTCGCCCGGGTTGCGCTCGACGAGGAAGCGGTCGGGCTCCGGGTAGTGGCGCTGGTCGCGGTTGGCGGCCCCGAACAGGAACAGCACGCGGCCGCCGGCGGGTATGGCGCCGTCGCCGATCCGGTACTCGCTCCGGGCGGTCCGGTAGAGGCCCTGGATCGGCGAGACGTGGCGCAGCGCCTCCTCGACCGCTGCGGGAACGAGCTCCGGGCGCGCCTTCACCGTCGCCCACTGGTCCGGGTGCTCCGCGAACGCCAGCAGCATGGTGCCGAGCAGGTTGGTCGTCGTCTCGTTGCCGGCCACCAGCAGCATGAGTCCGAACCAGAAGAGCTCCTCCTCCGTGAGGTCGGGCACGGCCGCCAGCCGGCTCAGCAGGTCGTCGCCGGATCGGTCGCGCACCTGCTCGGCCAGGTAGGCCCGCAGCGCCACGGTCGCGCCCAGCACGCGGGCATTTGCGCGCAGGGCGCCGGGCTTCGGCTCGGCGCCGAAGCCCTCCACGATCCGGTCGGACCAGCCGCGGAAGGCGGGCAGGTCCTCGCCCGGCACGCCGAGCACGCGGGCGATCACGGCCACCGGCAGCGGTGAGGCCAGCCGCGCGACGACGTCGGTCGAGCCGTCGGCCAGCATCTGGTCGACCGCGTGCCGGGCCAGCTCCTCGACGTCGGGACGCCAGCGCTCGACCGAGTCGCGGGTGAAGTCGCGTACCACCATTCGCCGCAGACGCGTGTGCTCGGGCCGGTCGACCGTGAGCATCATCGGCAGCCGCGCGCGGTAGCGCGCCACGCTCTCGGCCGACGAGAGGGCGTCGTGGTCGCGCGTGGCCGCCCGCAGCTCGTCGTAGTGGCTCACGATCCAGAGCGCCCGGCGGCGGTTGTGGTGTAGCGCGGGCCCGCGCAGCAGCTCGCGGTAGGCCGGGTAGGGATCGGCGACGACCGCGGGGTCGAGCGGGTCGAAGGCCGTGGGCTCGGCGCCGCAGGTGACGTCCCCGCGCAGGCGCCGGACCGTTCGCGCCGCGCCGGCCCGCGCGTGCATGGCGGCCTGCCCCGCCGCCATGGACGTGAAGCGCATCGCCATCCGAGTGCTGGGCGCGACCACGGTCGGATCTTACAAACGGTACGGTCTGTTTGTTGGTGGGC
>DASXBA010000085.1:0-45796 GCA_036406475.1 Thermoleophilaceae bacterium
CTTCGCGACCTTCCCATTGCTCGGGTCGAAGACCTCGTCGTTGACCTTCGACCAGCCGCCGAACTTCGTGATCTCGAAGAGGCCGGACGGGGTCGGGAACTTCGACTTGTCCACCAGGCTCGGCTTGATCGAGCGGTAGCCGTGCTCGGCGTAGATCTTCTGCGCGGTGTCGCTGTGCAGGTAGTCCACGAACGCCTCGGCCGTGACCGCGTTCTTCGAGTCCGACGTGACCGCCGCCGGGTTCTGGATCAGGATCGTCTGGTCCGGAATGACGTACTCGACCTTCTCGCCCTTCTGCTGGGCGGTGATCGCCTCGTTCTCGTAGGCGATGAGCACGTCGCCCTTGCCGGAGGTGAACGTCGACTGCGCCTCGCGCGCGCTCTTGTCCAGCACCGAGACGTTCTCGAACAGCTTGCTCAGGTAGGGGAGCCCCCTGGCGCCGTACGCGGCCATGATGTTCCACTTGGCCCCGCCCGAGGTGAACGGGTTGGGCGAGATCACGTCGACGCCGGGCTTGACCAGGTCATCCCAGGTCTTGATGTGCTTGGGGTTGCCCTTGCGGACCTCGAAGACCACCACCGAGTTGGTCACGAAGCCGCCGTTGGCCTGCCCCGTCCAGTCCGAGTTGACGAGGTCGGCCTTGACCAGCTTGTCGACGTCCGGTGCCAGCGAGAGCGCAACGACGTCGGCCTGCAGCCCGGCCTCGACAGCGCGCTCCTGTTCGCCCGAGGCCCCGTAGGACTGGGTGAACTTGACGCCCTTGCCGGCCGGGGTCTTCTGGAAGGCCGGGATGATCTCCTGATAGGCCTCCTGCGGCGTGGAGTAGGCGACGAGGGTGAGCTTGTCCTTCCCGCCGGCCGCGTCGGAAGTGCCTCCGCATCCGATCGCGGCCACGGCCAGGACCCCCGCTAGGAGGGCGCCGCCGACGCCGCGAGCCCGGTGCATGCGAATGTCCTCTTTTCTTATCGACATTGTGGTCTGAGGAGGCTAGCGGATCTCCACCGGATTTGTGGCGAATCCCCTTCTAGACTCGCCCGGATGCGCCGACTCGCGCTCCTGGCCCTGCTGGTGCCGCTGATCGCTGCCTGCGGCTGCGGCAGCGACAAGGGAAGCTCCAGCCCGCTCGACGGGAGCCTCCGCTACCTGCCCGCCAACGCGCCCTTCGCGGTGGCGATCGACACCGACCTGAACGACGGCCAGTACAAGTCCGCCGGCAAGATCGCCGACCGCTTCCCGTTCGCGGGCGCCGCCGAGAACGAGCTCGAGAAGCTGTTCGAGCGGGGCGGCGACGTGGACTTCGACCAGGACGTCAAGCCGCTGCTCGGCAACCCGTTCGTGGTCGGCGCGGTCGACCCGGCCCATTTCAACGGCGACGCCTACGTGGGCGCCATCGAGGTCAAGGACAAGAGCAAGCTCGAGGACCTGGTCAAGAAGGGCGGCGCCCAGCAGAAGGGCGAGAAGAGCGGCGCCAAGGTCTACGAGGACCGGACCGGCAACAGCTACGCGATCGAGGACGACGTGCTGCTCGTGGCGGGGTCGCGCAAGCTCCTCGACGAGGCGCTCGATCGTCGCGACGGCGACGACACGCTCACCGAGGACAAGTTCGACTCCGCGCTCGAGGGGCTGCCCAAGGACTCCCTCGTCCGCTCCTACTTCAACCTCGAGTCACTGCTGCGGGCCACTCCGGGCGGCCGCCAGGCGACGAAGGTCAAGTGGGTCGGCGCGCTCCGCACGCTCGGGCTCGTGGCGCAGGCCCGCGACGACTCGGTCTCGATTCCCTTCGACCTGAAGACGGATCCGGACGGCTTGACCGACAAGGACCTGCCCGTAGCGAGCGGCGACACCTCACCCCAGGTGGTGCAGCGCGCCGGCGAGTTCGCCGTCGGCCTGCGCGACCTGGGGCACGTCGTGGACTTCAGCATCGACGCGGCGCGGGCGACGCAGGGGCCGGCGATCGACGTCGGCAAGACCCAGCTGGAGCACCAGCTCGGCATAGACGTGGAGAGGGACATCAGCGACCAGCTGAAGGGCGACACGTCGGTGGTGATCACGCCGTCCGGCGACTTCGGCGTGCGCGCGGAGCTGAAGGATCCCGCCGCCTTCGAGAAGACGCTCGCCAAGGTCGCGGGCACGCTGCCGAGCGTGCTCGCCGGCGTGGGTGCGAGCTCGGTGAAGCTGTCGAAGCCGCGCGGCGGGAGCGACTTCTACACGCTCTCCCAGGCCGACGGCACCAGCACGGTCTTCGGCGTCAGCCACAACGTGCTCGTGGTCTCGAACAGCGCGGCCGGCGCCCGCAGCCTGGCGGCCGCCAAGCCCGCCTCGGTCCCCGGCGCCAAGGGCTCGATCGTCATGAGCGCGGACGCCGAGAAGCTGGTCAACTCACTGCTCGACCGCCTCTCGTCGCTCGGCCTGCTCGGCTCCTTTGGCGTGACGAAGCCGCTGGGCCAGCTGACCGGCTCCGCCCAGACCAGCACCAGCGGCATGAAGGGCACGCTCGAGCTGAGCTTCGACTAGCGCGCGCGGCGCGCCGCCGACGCGGCCGCGCGGCAGCTCGTGTGGTGCCCGTGGGGGAGCCGGCCGCGGAGGTACTGGAGGAAGACCTTCATTGCCGGCTTCCAGCGGCCGCGGAGCGTCATCAGCCCGTTGTGGTAGCCCCAGTAGTCGAGCTGTCCCGGCGGCTTGCGCTTGTCGCGGAAGCCGAACCAGTAGACCCGCTGGAGGTTCCAGCGCTTGCGGCAGGCGAGCAGCAGGTCATAGGAGCGGCGCAGCTTCTTGGCCTGGCCGCGCTTGCTCGTAGCGAAGGCGTGGCGCGGGCCGCCGGTGGCCCAGCTCATCTCGGTGATCCAGACGGGCTTGGCGGAGTCGTTGTTGCGGCGCATGATCGTCCGGGTGGTGCGCATGATGCGGCCGACGTCGCGCGGGCGCGGCGCGTAACCCTCCGGCGCCATGACGTCGAAGTCGCGGGCGAAGCCGGGCTGCCTGTAGAGGCCGGCGAGGTAGTCGCGCAGCCAGATGGTCATCTTCTCGCCCAGGCCGCCGATGACGATCTGGGCATGGGGGTCGGCTGCGCGAATCGCCGTGGCCGTGACCTTGAGGAGGCGGGCGTAGGCGGCGGGGTCGGGATCCGGCCACTGGTCCGAGCCGTTGATCTCGTTCATCACCTGCCAGTGCAGGACGGGCAGGTAGCGAAGGCCGGGGTGGGCGCGCCAGAACTCGCCGTTGGCGCCGTAGCGATGCGCCGCGGCGGCGCCGAAGCGCGCCCAGGCGGCGAGTGCGCCGGGCGTTCGCGGCGGGCCGAAGCCGTTGCGATGACACGCCCACTCCGGGCAGCCGTTGATGACGAAGAAGACGCTCACCCGGCGGCTCGCAAGGGTGGCCAGGAGGTTGTCGAACCCGGACCACTCGTAGCGGCCGCGCGTGCGCTCGACGTCGGCCCAGGAGAGGGTGGTGCGCCAGGAGCGCAGCCCGCGCCGGGTGAGCGGCGAGATGTCGTGCCGGGTGGGGAAGGACCAGCCGGTGAGGCCGAACATCGAGCGGCGCAGCTTGGGTCCGGGATCGCGGGCTTCGGCCGGGGAGGCGACGACGAAGCACGCGATCAGCGCGGCGAGCGGGATGAGGAGCCTGAACCTGGACATGCCCGGGATCGCCATCGGCTTGATTCCGCTGCGCTTGACCGGGTGACGCGCCGCCTGGCCGCTCCTACGACCAGCGATCCCAGGTCTTCAAGTAGGGCAAGGGGTCCACTGGATGCCCACCGTCGAACCACGCCCCCAGCCAGACCTCGAAGTGGAGGTGGGGACCGGTCGCGTCGCCGGTCGCCCCGACCTCGCCGATGCGCTGGCCGGTGCGGACGCGCTGGCCCTCGTGGACGACGACCGAGCCGGTGCGCATGTGCATGAAGACGTAGTTGCGGTTCTCGCCGCTGGCGGCGAGGACGGCGTAATGGCCGGCGCCGCCGCGCTGGTAGGCCACGGTCTTGATCAGGCCGCCGCGCGGGGCCACGATCGGCGTCCCCTCTGCCGCGGCCAGGTCCTGGCCCTGATGGATGTGGCCCTTGCGCCCCGTCCCGAAGCGCGAGCCGGCACCGCCGTAGGAGAACGTCCCCACGAGCGGGAAGACGTGGTGGTAGAAGCCGAGCTCGGCCGCGCTGCTCGCGGCGGCGCCCCGCCGCAGCCCGCGGCCGCGGGGGTCGCGCGCCGCGATGCGCAGCACGTACCGGCCCTGTGGGAGCACTCCGGTCTCGCGACCGGTCAAGAGGTAGGACTGCCTGACCCGTGTGCGGCGGGCGCCCAGCTTGATCGTGCTGACCGTCGAGCCGTCCTCCGCGCGCCGCAGGTAGAGGCGTACGTTGACCGTGCGGGTGGGGGAGTCGATGCGGAAGCTGACGCGCGCCGGGCGCCCGTAGAGAAAGACGCGCGTCCGGGTGAGCGCGAAGCTGGCGAGCAGCGGGTTGCGGCTCCGATGCCGCCGGGCACGCTTGTGCCGCTTCTTCGGCTTGTGCTTCGCCTTGGGGACGTGGGGCGCGTAGAGCGCGCCCCCGCCGCCCCCGCCGGAGGGAGGCGCGGCCGCGCCACCCTTCCCGCCGGCCATCGCTGTGGCGGGAAGGGCGGCAACGGCGAGCGTTGCGGTGAGGAGGAACACGGGGACTCGCACCGCGCTTCTTGTTTCGGGCTCTGGCGGCGGGGGCTTGAGCTCAGGCGGTGTGCATGCGCGTGAGGAGCTCGACGGCGCCGCGCTTATTGAGCGGCTCGTTGAGGTTCCCGCACTTGGGCGACTGGACACAGGACGGGCAGCCGGCGTCGCAGGGGCACTCGGAGATCAGGCGCAGCGCGTTCTCCACCAGCTCCTCGAAGACGAGGAAGCCGAGGCGGGTGATGCCGACGCCGCCCGGGTGGCCGTCGTAGATGAAGATCGTCGGCCTCCCGGTCTGGTGGTGGAAGGCGGTGGACAGGCCGCCGATGTCCCAGCGGTCGCACATGGCGAGCAGCGGCAGCACGGCGATCTGGCCGTGCTCGGTCGCGTGCAGCGCCCCCTGGAGCGCGTCGAGCGGGAACTCGTCGCGCAGCAGCCGGTCGGGCAGCTCGTACCAGAGCGCCTGGGTGACGAACTCCTGCTCCGGCAGGTCGACTGTCAGCAGGTCGAGCACCTCGTGGTCGGACACGCGCTTCTTCTGGTAGGCCACCACCTGCTCGGTGACGGAGACGATCCCCATCGACAGGTCGACCCCGCCCACCTCGCGCCGGTCGCGCACCTGCTCGATGAAGGTCTCCGACTCCTTCTTCGGCTGCGTGTACCAGTCGCCGTCGAACGACCGGACCACGGCGCGGCGGCCGCGGAGGTCGAGGTCCTCGACCTCGTAGGAGCGCCCGAGGTGGAGGTAGACCGCCCCGGGGTGCACGGCCGAGTGCGCCCGGGCGGCCTCGACCGAGCCGATCACCTCGCCGCTCGAGGCCTCGACGACCGCCACCGAGTCGGCGGACGCGGAGCGCAGCGCGATCTCGGCCGCCGGATAGCCCGGGCCGCGCGGCAGGTAGCGGCCGCCGCGCTCGCGCAGGCGGCCGAGCTTGACGAGCCGCTGCGCGTTCTCCTCCCAGGCGGGGCCGAAGACGGCGGCGTCCTCGCCGGTGAGCGGCAGCTCGTATGCGGCGGCCGCCAGGTGCGAGAGATGGATCTCCTCGGACTCATGGTCGAGGATCGCTTGCTCGACGGGCCGGTCGAGGAACTCGTCGGGGTGGCGGCAGAAGAACTGGTCGAGCGCGTCCTCGCCGGCCACGTACAGGGCGAGGCCGGTGGCGCGGCGGCCGGCGCGTCCCCACATCTGGCGCAGGCTCGCAACGGTGCCGGGGAAGGTCACGCAGATCGCGGCGTCCAGGTCGCCGATGTCGATGCCGAGCTCGAGGGCGTCGGTGGCCACCACGCCGAGCAGGTCGCCCGCGGCGAGGCGGGCTTCGATCTCGCGCCGCTGGGTCGGCGTGTAGCCGGCGCGGTAGGGCGCGATCCGCTCTGCCAGGTCGGGCCGGCCGGCGTCCTCGAGCCGCAGCCGCGTGAAGCGCTGGATCAGCTCCACTCCGCGCCGGGACTTGAGGAAGCAGATCGTCCGCACCTCCCGCTCCACGAGCTGGGCCAGGAGCCCCGCGGCCTCGGACAGGACCGACGCGCGCGCCCCCGAGCGCTCGTCCACGAGCGGCGGGTTCCACATCGCGATCCGGCGCTCGGCCCGCGGCGCGCCGTCGCCGTCCACCAGCCGCACGTCCATGCCGGTGAGCCGCTCTGCCAACTCGTCCGGGTTGGCGATCGTCGCGCTCGTCAGCACGAACCGCGGCTGCGTCCCGTAGGCGAGCGCGAGCCGTCGCAGCCGCCGCAGCACATTGGCCACGTGCGATCCGAACACGCCGCGGTAGACGTGCGCCTCGTCCACCACCACCCATGCCAGGTTGGCGAGCACGTCGCCCCAGGTCTTGTGGTTGGGCAGGACGCCCACGTGGAGCATGTCCGGGTTGGTGAGGATCAGGTTGGAGCGCTGGCGGATCGCGCGCCGCTCCTCGCGCGGGGTGTCGCCGTCGTAGATCGCGTGGCGCAGGAAGCGACCGCCGATCTCGGCCAGCTTGCGGGCCTGGTCCTGGGCGAGCGCCTTGGTCGGGTAGAGGTAGAGCGCCCGGGCGCGCGGGTCGTGCGCCAGCGTGTCCAGCACGGGCAGGTTGAAGGCGAGCGACTTGCCGCTCGCTGTGCCGCTCGTGACCATCACGTTCCCCTCCCGGGCGGCACCCAGGGCCTCCGCCTGGTGCGACCAGAGGGCGTCGATTCCCGCCTCGGTAAGGCTCTCGAGCAGCCTCGGGTGGAGGTCGTCCGGCAGAGGGACGGGCTCGCCCGGCCGGGCGCCCTCGCGAGCAGTGGTCACGAGCTGCTCGCCTCTCCCTGTTTCGAGCACCTCCTCGAAGGGGAGTGGGGTTCGCACCTTGGCCACGGACTGCCATAGTAGGCGCGCTTGATCGGGCGCTTTCATCACTCGGAGTTCCCGCTCGGGCGGCTCCTGGAGGGGAAGCAGGAAGCCGTCACCGTCGCGCTGCCCACGCGCGAGGTGGCGGACACGATCGGCCCCATCATCGAGCGTCTCCAGACCCTCGGCGGCCTGATCGACCAGATCCTCGTCGTCGACGCCGCCTCTGAGGACGGCACGGCCGACATCGCCGGGCGGCTGGGAGCCGACGTCCACCAGGAGTCGGAGCTGATGCCGGGGTTCGGCGCGGCGCGCGGGAAGGGCGACGCGATGTGGCGCGCCCTGTCGGTCGCGCGCGGAGAGATCGTGGTCTACCTCGACTCGGACACGCGCGACTTCTCGCCGCATTTCGCGACGGGAATGCTCGGGCCGCTCCTCTGCGACGACCGGGTCCAGTTCGTCAAGGGCTTCTTCCGCCGGCCCTTCGCCGAGGAGGGCAGCGGGCGGCCGCTCGACGGCGGCCGTGTGACCGAGCTCACCGCGCGTCCGCTGCTGTCGGCCTTCTATCCCGAGTTGGCGGGGTTCGTCCAGCCGCTCGCGGGCGAGGTGGCGGCGCGCCGCGACACTTTCGATCGGCTTCCCTTCGCCACCGGCTACGCCATCGAGACCTCGATGCTCCTGCACGCGCGCGACGCCGTCGGGATCGAGGCGATGGCCCAGGTCGACCTCGACGAGCGCCGCAACTACCACCAGCCGCTCGCCAGGCTCGGCCCGATGGCATATGCCGTGCTGCGGGTGATCCTCGAGCGCCTGCGCCGCGAAGGTAGGCTTCACGACGACCACGCACCGCCGCTTCAGACCGCCGAGGGACAGCTGATCCAGGTGGAGCTGATCGAGCGGCCGCCATACGCATCGATCCGAACACGCGCATGAGCCACACGATCAAGAACCTCCGCGAAGTCGAGGACCTGGCGGCCAAGAGCGGCTTCTCCGAGACGCAGGAGGCCCGCTTCGCCCACAGCGACCTGCGGGCGGAGGAGACCGGCGTCTCGTACCAGATCGTCCGGCCCGGCAAGCGCCACGCGTTCGCCCACCGTCACAAGGCGGCCGAGGAGATCTACGTCGTCCTCTCCGGCAGCGGCCGGGTCAAGCTCGACAAGGACGTCGAGGAGATCGAGACGATGGACGCCATCCGGATCGCCCCCGAGGTCACGCGCGCGTTCGAGGCGGGGCCGGACGGCCTCGAGCTCCTGGTGTTCGGCCCGCGCCACGAGAACGACGCGGAGGTCGTGCCGGACTTCTGGTAGTGGCGCTCCGCTGCGTCTACACGGACCTCGACGGAACCCTGCTCGGCCGCGGTGCATCGCTCTTCCGCGACGGCGAGGGCAACTTCACCCTGCTTCCCGCGCGCGCGCTCGAGGCGTGCCACCGGGCCGGGGTCGAGGTGGTGATCAAGTCGGGACGGCGTCGCGCTCAGGTTATGGAGGACGCGCGCCTGCTCGGCCAGACCTCGTACATCTTCGAGGTCGGGTCGGGGATGGTGATCGACGGGGAGGAGACGTTCCTGACCGGCGAGCTCCAGCCGAGCGAGGGCAGGACCGTGCACGCGCGGGTTGAGGAGTCTGGCGCCCCGGCACTGCTGCTCGAGCGCTACGCCGGCCGGCTCGAGCCGCACGCGCCCTGGCATCTCGACCGGGAGGTGTCGCACCTGTTCCGCGGGCTGGTGGACACCGGCGCGGCCGACGAGCTCCTGGCGGCGGAGGGCCACGCCGGCCTGCGCCTGGTCGACAACGGCACGATCCCGGCGCACGAGACGCAGCTCGACCTGCCCGGTCCGCCGCACGCCTACCACCTGATCCCCGCGACGGCCTCGAAGGCCGCCGCGGTGGCGGCGCACATGCGCGCCCGCGGCTACGAGCGCGAGCAGTGCCTCGCGATCGGCGACTCGCGCGAGGACCTCGACGTGGCCCGCTCCGTGGGCCGTTTCTTCCTCGTGGCCAACGCTCTCGAGAAGGACCCGGACCTCCGCGGCCACGCCGCGGCGCTCGGCAACGTCGAGATCACCGAGGAGGCGAACGGCGACGGCTTCTACGAGGCGGTCGTGCGCTCGCTGGCCGAGTCGCGGTGATCGAGCTCGCGTCGGGCGACCTGACCGCCTCGTTCGCGCCCGAGGTGGGCATGGTCGGGGCCTCGCTGCTGTACCGCGGCGAGGAGCTCCTCGGCCAGCGCGGCGGGCTCGAGAAGTACGCCGAGACCGGCTCGAGCTTCGGCATCCCCTTCCTCCATCCCTGGGCCAACCGGCTCGACCGCGACGTCGACTCGCCCCGCGTCAGGCGCGACCAGAACGGCCTGCCGATCCACGGGCTGCTCACGGCGTCGCCGTACTGGGAGCTCGTGTCATCGACCGAGACCACCCTGTCGGCCCGGCTCGACTTCGCCGCCCACGACGACCTCATGAGCGGCTTTCCGTATGCGCACGAGCTGCGGGTTGACGTAGAGCTGGCGGGCCCGCGGCTGAGCGTCGCCACCTCGGTCCGGGCCACGGGGGACGTCGCGGTGCCGATCGCGTTCGGCTGGCATCCCTACCTGACGCTTCCCGGGGTAGGGCGCGCCGACTGGCAGGTGGAGATGCCGGTGCGGCGGCGGGCCGAGCTCGACGCCCGCGGCATCCCGACCGGGCGCTCCGAGCCCGTGAAGATCGAACCGGGACCACTGGGCGACAGCGCCTACGACGACCTCTTCCCGGAGATCGACGAGCGGCCCGTCTTCGCGCTCGAGGGGGGCGGCCGCCGGATCGAGCTGGCGTTCGAGGACGGATATCCGGTCGCGCAGGTGTACGCGCCGCCGGATCAGGCCTTCATCTGCTTCGAGCCGATGACGGCTCCGACCAACGCGCTGGTGTCCGGGGAGGGCCTCCGCGAGCTCCCGCGGGGCGGGGAATTCGCTGCCCGTTTTTCAGTCTCCGTCTCGTAACGATCGGCACAACCAGGTGTAACATTTGCCACAAGGGATCGATCGGACTAGGAGGTTCGATGTCGCGTCTCTCAGATGCCCACCACTTCCGCAAGATGGTCGCGGGCGCGTGCATGATGTTCGGCCCGCTGGTCCTGCTCGTGGGGCTCGTGATTCACCCGGAGAGCAAGACCGACGAGGGCGCACAGCTCGCGGTCATAGCGGACCACCTGGATCAGTGGTACGCCGCCCATCTGCTGATCCTGATCTCGATCGCACTGGCCGTCCCCGCCGTCCTCGGCCTGATGCACATGCTGCGCGAGCGCGAGGTTGCGTTCGGGCACGTCGGCGGAGCGCTCAGCCTGCTCGGGCTGCTCGCGCTCACCGGGATCGTGACGATGGACGGGTTCGTCGGCTGGCAGGCCGCCGCCGGCGGGAACCGCGCGGCGATGACCGAGCTGTTCCACAACCTGAACCACACGACCGGGATCGTGATCCCGTTCTTCGTGATGTCGTTCGCGCTGACGGTCGGCTTCATCTGCCTCGCGATCGGGCTCTACCGGGCCCACGCGGTGCAGTGGTGGATGGCGCTGTTCCTGGGCGTCGCGGCCGTGTGCTTCGGGGTCGCCAACCCCGCCGCGCTCAACTGGCTTGCGATCGTGGGAGGCGCGTTCCTGCTCGTTGGACTCGGTTCCGTCGGCCGGATGGTCATGACGGAGACCGACGAGGACTGGGAGCACACGCCCGAGTACGAGGGCTTCCGCCCGATGCTCGGAATGAGGTGACCCAGTCGCGGCGGCTGTGACGGCCGCCGCATCGGGTGAGGCAAGCACGGGCGCCCCGGAAGGGGCGCCCGTCGCTATGAGGGAGTTGACAGTGGGCGCTGGGCAGCGGGCAGGGATTCCTTGAATTGCTGCAGCGCGGCGGTGTGGAGCAACGTGCCCCAGCTGATCCGGGCCGCGCCCAGGCTCGCCAGGTCCTCGGGGGCCGGGGCGTTGGGGATTGCCAGGACGTTCACCGGCCCAGCTGCCTCTTCGATGAACGTCTTCAGTGAGTCGTGCTCGAAGAGCGCGATCGGGAAGACGCAGTCGGCGCCGGCGTCGAGGTAGGCCTCGGCGCGGGCGAGCGCCTGCGGCAGGAGGTCGGCCTGGGTCTTGTCCGATCCCGAGAGGAGCGCGGCCAGGAAGACGTCGATGCGCGCGTTGATCACGAGCTCGGGTGCCGCCTCGCGGACCGCACGGAGCCAATCCGCCTGGACGTCCGGGTCGCGCAGCTGCCCCCGCGCATGGTCTGAGTCCTCGAGGTTGCAACCCGCCGCGCCGATCTCGTGGAGCGCCTCGGCCAGCTCGACGGGGTCCATCCCGTAGCCGGCCTCGGCGTCGACCGTGCACGGCACTTCGACGCCGGCGACGATCCGTGCCGCCGCCCTGAGCATCTCCTCGCCCGGCGCGCCCTCGTGGTCGTCGTAGCCGAGCGTGGCTGCGATGCCGCCGCTCGTGGTGGCGACGACCGGGAAGCCGGCCTCGACCACCGCCCTCGCCGTGGCGACGTCCCAGGCATTGGGCAGCAGCAGCGGGTCCCCGGGTCGATGAAGTAAACGGAGTTGTTCGTGGTGCGTAGACATATCAGGAACCTTATAACATCTCAGGAATTTGATATATCTCCGCTCCGCGCATGACCATCCCCCTGATCGGTGAGGACTACCGCGGCGCCGGGGGCAACATCGGCTACCTGCTGCGCCAGGTCTGGCATACGTTCCGCGTCGCGCTGGACGCGGCTCTGCGCGAGCACGGCCTCAGCGGTCCGCAATACTCGGCGCTCAGCGTGCTCCGGCGCGAGCCGGGCGCATCCGGCGCCGACCTGGCGCGCGCCTGCAACACAACGCCGCAGGCGATGACCGGCGTGATCGAGGGCCTCGAGCGGCAGGGCTTGGTCGAGCGACGGCCGCACCCCACGCACGGGCGGATCCTCCAGGCCTACCTCACGGACGAGGGCGGGAAGCGGGTCAAGGCGGCGACGCCCGCGGTGCGGCGCGTCGAGGCCGCGCTCGAGGAGGGCCTCGCGGGTGCCGAGCTCGCGACCGTCAAGGAGTGGCTCGCGGCGTCAGCCGTTCGGCTGGACGCCTGACTCAGCCTCGACGGCCTTCTTGATCGAGTTCGCGAAGTCGTCCGCCTGCTTGCGCGCCTGGCGCAGGGCGAAGCCCTTGAGCAGCTTTCCGAAGCCGTGGCCCTCGAACTCGTTGAAGAAGCTGAGCTTGGTCCCGCCGTCCGCCGGCTCGAGGTCGTAGCCGCCGGCGGGCACGGTGACCATGTTCTTCGAGCGCTCGGCCCAGCGGATCTTGCTCGGCTGCTCGAAGTCCGTGATCTCGAACTTCCGGTCCGACTTGAAGCCGCCGTCGTTGACCTTGCTCTCGTAGACGGTGCCCACGCCGGGCGGGCCGTCCGTGGTCTTGTGGATCTCGATGATCCGTGCGCTGAACTTCGGGTCGTTCTCGCCGTCGGCGAGGAAGGCGAAGACGTCCTCGATCGGACGCTCGATTACGACGCTGGCCCCGTAGCTGTCGGCCATTGGCGGGCACAGTATGGTGCCTCCGTGGCCGACTCGCTGGCGGCGCAGGCCGTGGATGCGATCAACGACGTGTCCGGCGCCCACCCCGGGCACAGGGCGGCGCACGCCAAAGGCACGCTGATCGCGGCCACGTTCACGGCGGCGCCCGAGGCCGCGGCGTTGACCACGGCCGCGCATATGCAGGGCGACCCGGTCAGGGCGACGGTCCGCTTCTCCAACGGCGGCGGCAATCCCAAGATCCCCGACTACGCGCGCGAGGGGCGCGGGCTGGCGATCAAGTTCTACCTGCCCGACGGCTCGACTACGGACGTGGTCGGGTTGACCTTGCCCTGCTTCTTCGTGCGCACCGTGGAGGACTTCCTCGAGTTCACGCGCCTGCGCAAGCCGGATCCGGAGACCGGCCAGCCGGACATGGAGAAGTTGGGCGTCTGGATGGGCGAGCACCCGGAGGCCCAGACGGCGATCCAGGCCGCAGTCGGCGCCGCCCCGCCCGAGAGCTACGCGACGGCCGCCTATAACAGCATCCATTCCTACCGCTGGACGGGCCCGGACGGCGAGGGCCGCTGGCTGCGCTACCGCTTCGAGCCGGAGGAGGGCGAGCGCACGATCTCGGACGAGGAGGCCCGCGAGCGCGGGCGCGACTACCTGCGCGAGGACATCCGCGAGCGCGCGGGGGCGGCCTTCAGGCTGGTCGTGATCCTCGCCCAAGATGAGGACGATCCGGACGACCCAACCGTCGCCTGGCCCGAGGAGCGCGAGCGGGTCGTCGTGGGAAGGCTCGAGGTCGGCGAGCCCGACACCGAGCGCGAGCAGGGCGACGACGTGCTCGTCTTCGACCCCAGCCGCGTGACCGACGGCATCGAGCTCTCGGACGACGAGATCCTGAATTTCCGGCCGCGGGCCTACGCGGTCTCGGTGAACCGCCGCAGCGGCGCTCCGATCCCGGAGGGGCTGGCCTGAAAAAAAGGGCCCCGTCCCCTTTCTTTCACCGCCGTTCCTAGCGACTAGCGCCTAGCGACTCCCTGAAAAAAAGGGCCCCGTCCCCTTTTTTTCACTAGCGACCAGCGACTCGCCGGCCTGGCGGAGCTCCGCCTCGGTGCCCGCCTCTACGATGCTCGCGAGGTCGAGTATGCGCGCCTTGAACGGCTCGATCGCGTTCTTGCCGACCACCGCGTGGCAGGGCACGCCGCCCTGGCGGCAGCGGGTGGCCACCTCGCCGACGATCTTGCCCTCGAGGGTCTGGTCGTCGATCTTGCCCTCGCCGGTCACGACGAACGCCGACTCGCGCATGCGCTCGTCGAAGCCGACCGCGTCGAGCACGTAGGGCGCGCCCGGGAACAGCCTGGCGCCGCAGAACGCCCAGAGCCCGCCGGAGAGGGCGCCGGCCGCCCCGGTCAGCGGCTCGCCGCGCGGGTCGCGAGGCGCGCGCTCGGCCAGCTCGTCGAGACGCTGCTCGAGCCGCTTGACGGTGGCCTCGTCTGCGCCCTTCTGCGGACCGAAGACCGAGGGCGCCTTCTCCCAGGGCGTGCGGACGTCGCTGAGGACGTCGAGCTCCACCTCGACGCCTTCCAACGCCTCCACCGCGCCGGCGCCGCCGTCCATGGTGGCCGACCCGCCGACTGTGACGATCACCTTCTCCGCGCCCGCCTCCACCGCCGCCGCGATCAGCTCGCCGGTGCCGCGGGAGGAGGCCGCGTAGGCGTCGCGTTCCTCCTCGGCCACCAACGCGAAGCCGCTGGCCTGCGCCGTCTCGACGACCGCCGTCCGCCCGTCCTCGAGCAGCGCGAACGACGCCTCGACCGGACGGCCGAGCGGATCGGTGACGGAGGCTGTGTGCAGCTCCCCCCCGAACACGTCCATCGTTCCCTCGCCACCGTCGCCCACGGGCAGCTCGATCGCTTCGCGCCCGGCGTCGCGCAGGCCGGCCGCGATCGCCGCCGCGACCTCGGCCGCGCCGAAGCTGCCCTTGAAGCTGTCCGGCGCGACCAGGACCGGCAGGCTCAAAGCGCGGCCCTGAAGGCCCGCTCGGCCTCCTCGCCGCGCACGGCGAAGACGATCCGCTCGAGCGAGCCCTCGTGCTCGCGCGCGCTGCCGACCATGATCCGCGCCGCCTCGTCGAGTGGGAAGCCACCCACGCCGGTGCCGAAGGCGACGAGCGCCAGCGACTTGCAGCCCAGCTCCTCGGCCTTGGCGAGCGTCGAGCGCGTGGCCTTCTCGATGATCTCCGCCGAGGTGGGCCCGCCGAGCTCCATCGTCGCCGCGTGGATCACGTAGCGGGCGGGAAGCTGCCCGGCCGAGGTCTCCACGGCCTCACCCAGCCCGATCGGCGCCTTCTCGTCGGACTCGCGCTGCAGCTCGGGGCCGGCGGCCCTGCTGATCGCCGCCGCGACGCCGCCGCCGTGCATCAAGCGGGTGTTGGCCGCGTTGGTGATCGCGTCCACCTCGAGCCGGGTCACATCGCCCGCGATTACTTCGAGCTCGGGCACGGGTCATATCTTTTCGAAATGGCCGGCGACCAGGTTGTGCTCCAGGTGGACGGACGCGACGTGCGCGTGTCGAGCGCCGACCGCGTGATCTTCCCGGCCACCGAGCGGACCGAGGAGGTCACGAAGCTCGAGATCGTGGAGTACTACGTCGCGGTCGGCGACGGGATCATGCGCGCGCTCCGGGAGCGGCCGACCACGCTCGAGCGCTGGCCGAAGGGCGTTCTGCCGGGGATGAAGCTCACGACCCGCGAGGGCCAGAAGGGCGAGGCCTTCTACCAGAAGCGCGTCCCCAAGGGGGCGCCCGACTACGTCGAGACCTGCCGGATCCAGTTCCCCTCCGGGCGCCACGCCGACGAGGTGTGTCCCACGGAGGTCGCCGTGGTCGCCTGGTGCGCCCAGATGGGCACGCTCCCCTTCCACCCCTGGCCGGTGCGGCGCGCGGACGTCGATCACCCCGACGAGCTCCGGATCGACCTCGACCCGCAGCCCGGCACCGACTTCGACGACGCCGTGCGGATCGCCGGCGAGGCGCGCGCCCTGCTCGGCGAGCTCGGCTACGCCTGCTTCCCGAAGACGTCCGGGGGTCGGGGAATCCACATCTACGTGCGGATCGAGCCGCGCTGGACTTTCACCGACGTGCGCCACGCGGCGATCGCGTTCGGGCGCGAGCTCGAGCGCCGGATGCCCGGCGAGGTGACGACGAAGTGGTGGAAGGAGGAGCGCGGCGAGCGCATCTTCGTCGACTACAACCAGAACGCCCGCGACCGGACGATCGCCTCGCCCTACAGCGTGCGTCCCAAGCCCGGCGCGCCGGTGTCCGCGCCGCTCGACTGGGACGAGCTGTCCGGGGTCCAGCCGGAGGACTTCACCGTGGCGACGATGCCGGCCCGCTTCGCGGAGATCGGCGACCGCTTCGAGGCGATCGACGACGTGCACCACTCGCTCGAGCCGCTGCTCGAGATGTACGAGCGCGACGAGGAGGGCGACATGCCCTACCCGCCGGACTACCCGAAGATGCCGGGCGAGCCCAAGCGCGTGCAGCCCTCGCGGGCGCGCAAGGACTAGACGGAAGCCTCGACGATCCGCACGGGCTGCGAGTCGGCCCTTGGCGCCGCGGCCTCGGCGAAGCCGGCCGCCTCGAGCGCGGCCACCGCCTCGGCGGCGTCCTCGAAGTGCACCCGCACCTGACCGCGGACGAACGCCGACAGCAGCAGCCGGAAGAACTCGACGTGCGGGCCGCTTGCGTCCTCGACGACGTGCAGGTCGGACAGGTAGAGCCCGCCGGAGAATCCGGAGAGCGTCTCGGCGAAGCGGCGCCAGATGTCGAGCACGTCGTCGCGGTCGAGGTAGCTGAGGAGGCCCTCGGTGATGATCGCCAGCGGACGGCCGGGATCGAGCGTGGCCGCGAGCTCCTCCAGGTCGCCGGGCCGGAGCACGTCCAGGTCCTCCACGCGGTGCATCGCGCCCATTCGCGCCAGGGCCTGCCGCTTGCGGGCGGCCATATCAGGCAGGTCGGCCTCGACGTAGTCGATCTTGCGCCCGTGCCGCCGCTTGAAGCGCCAGCCCCGCGGCGACAGCCCGCCGGCGATCTCGAGGATCTGCGCGCCGGGCGTTATCCAGTCCTCGAGCCGCGCGTCGATCCCGCGGTGCCGGGCCAGCAGGTAGGGCTCGAGCGTCGGTCCCCGCAGCAGCCCGAAGACCAGCATCGACGGCCGGACCGTCTCGAACAGGACCCGTCCCTCCCAGGACGCGAGCTCCGGGTGCGACAGCCCGTTGCGCGCCCACACGTAGCCCGTGTAGTGGGCCGTCGGGCTGATCCGCTCGCTCATCGGAACTGCGCGAAGTCGGGCTCGCGCTTCTCGCTGAACGCGCGCACGCCCTCCTGCGCCTCGTCGGACCCGAGGAACGACTCGAGGCCGCTGAACGCGAGTTGGCCGACGCCGGCCAGGTGCTCGGTGTCGGTGTTGAACGACTGCTTGAGGAAGCGCAGTGCCGTGGGGGAGAGCGCGAGGATCTCGTCGGCCCAGCGGCGTACCTCGTCGCGCAGCTCGGCCGCCGGCACCACGCGGTTGACGAGGCCCCAGCGCTCGGCCGTGTCGGCGTCGTAGCGGCGGCAGAGGAACCAGATCTCGCGCGCCCGCTTCTCGCCGACCACCCGCGCGAGGTAGGCGCTGCCGAAGCCGGCGTCGAACGAGCCGACCCGCGGGCCGGTTTGGCCGAACACGGCCGTGTCGGCGGCGATCGACAGGTCGCAGAGCACGTGCAGCACGTGGCCGCCGCCGATCGCATAGCCGTTCACCGCCGCGATCACCGGCTTGGGGATCTCGCGCAGCAGCCGGTGGAGGTACTCGACCTCGAACAGCCCGGTCTCGGAGGGCCCGTAGTCGCCCGTCTCGGCGCGCTGCTTCTGGTCGCCGCCGGTAGAGAACGCCCGCTCGCCCGCGCCCGTCAGGCAGACGACGCCGACCTCCTTGCTCGCCCAGGCGCGCTTGAAGCAGTGGATCAGCTCGTCGATCGTCTTCGCCCTGAAGGCGTTCATCCGGTCCTGCCGGTCGATCGTGATCCAGGCGAGGCCGTTCTCGACTTCGTAATTCACATCCGTTAGCTCGGTCATCGGGCTACGGTAATCGGCCGTGAGGGTTGCCATGGTCACCGGTGGGGCGCGCGGGATCGGCCGCGGGATCGTCCTGGCCCTTGCCGCGGACGGCCGCAAGGTGGCGGTCGCGGACTTGCTCGAGGAGGAGGCCGCGGCCACCGCCGAGGAGGCCGGCGGTATCGCGGTCAAGCTCGACGTGACCGACTCGAGCTCCGTGACGGCCGCCGTCGAGCAGGTCGGCCCGGTGGACATCCTCGTGAACAACGCGGGCTGGGACGAGGCCAAGCCCTTCCTCGAGACCGACGAGGAGTTCTGGGACCGCGTGATCGACATCAACTTCAAGGGCGGCCTGCGCACCACCCGGGCCGTGCTCCCCGGAATGGTCGAGCGCGGCTGGGGCCGGGTGGTGAACATCGGCTCGGACGCGGGCAGGGTGGGCTCGTCGATGGAGTCGGTCTACTCGGGCGCGAAGGGCGGCATGATCGCCTTCACCAAGACGATCGCCCGCGAGGTGGCGCGGGAGGGCGTGACCGCCAACGTGGTCTGCCCGGGGCCGACGAAGACCGCCTTCCTCGACCGGATCGCCGGCGAGGGCGGCGAGCGGCTGGTGGAGTCGCTGACCAAGGCGGTGCCGATGCGTCGCCTCGGCCAGCCGGAGGACGTCGCTGCCGCGGTGGCCTTCCTGGCCTCCGAGGACGCCGGCTACATCACCGGGCAGACGCTGTCGGTGAGCGGCGGCCTGACGATGGCGTGATTTCACACCCTGTCGATCTGGGCGACTCCCGTTCGTCGTTAGGGTGAAAATCGACGACCAGGAGGTCACACCATGAAGTACTTCCTCGCCCTGATCCCCGATCCGTCCACGGAGCCCTCGCCGGACTCGATGAAGGCCTGGGACGCCTTCACGAGCGAGGCGACCGAGACCGGAGCGTTCGTCGGCGGAGAGGGTCTCCAGGGCCCCGAGACCGCTACGACCATTCGCCTCCAGGAGAGCGGCGAGCCGATCGTGTCCGACGGGCCCTTCGCCGAGACCAAGGAGCAGCTCGGCGGCTACTACCTGCTCGACTGCAAGGACCTCGACGAGGCCCTCGACTGGGCCAAGAAGATCCCGATGCCGGGCGGCACGGTCGAGGTGCGGCCGGTCATGGACTACGAGGCCGCGGGCTCGCAGGCGCACCACAACGAGGCGGAGGCGGCACGGTAGACGTCTCGCCGGAGGTCGTCGGCCGCCTGTTCCGGGAGGAGTCGGGGCGGGCGGTCGCGACCCTGATCCGCGTCCTCGGCGACTTCGACCTCGCCGAGGAGGCCGTCCAGGAGTCGTTCGTCACGGCGCTGGAGCGCTGGCCGCGGGACGGCCTGCCCGACAACCCGGGCGCCTGGATCACCACCGCCGCGCGCAACAAGGCGATCGACCGGCTGCGCCGCGAGAAGCGCCTGCGCGAGAAGAGCAACGAGCTCCGCGACCTCGAGGAGCTCGGCGGCGAGGACGGAGAGGACATGAGCTCGATGCCCGACGACCGCCTGCGGCTGTTCTTCACCTGCTGCCATCCGGCGCTGGCGCCGGAGGCGCGGGTGGCGCTCACGCTGCGCACGCTCGGCGGCCTGTCGACGCCCGAGATCGCCCGTGCCTTCCTCGTCGGCGAGACCGCGATGCAGCAGCGGCTCGTCCGCGCCAAGCGGAAGATCCAGGGCGCGAACATCCCGTACGAGGTCCCGCCCGACGAGAAGCTGCCCGAGCGGCTGCCGTCCGTGCTCGCGTCGCTCTACCTGGTCTTCAACGAGGGCTACCTCGCCACCTCCGACGCCGCGCTCGTCCGCCGCGAGCTCTGCGCCGAGGCGATTCGCCTGGGGCGGCTGCTGGCCACGCTCATGCCGGACGAGCCGGAGGCCATCGGGCTGCTCGCTCTGATGCTCCTGCACGACTCGCGCCGCGAGGCGCGTACCGGCCGCGAGGGCGAGCTCGTACTGCTCGAGGACCAGGACCGCTCGCGCTGGGACCGGGCCGAGATCGACGAGGGGCTCGGATTGGTCGAGCGGGCGCTACGGCACGGGACGGCGGGGCCATACGCGCTTCAGGCGGCGATCGCCGCGGAGCATGCTCGCGCGGAGACGGACTGGTCCGCGATCGTCACCCTCTACGACGCCCTGGCCAGGATCTCCGACTCGCCGGTGATCCGGCTCAACCGCGCCGCCGCCGTGGCGATGGCCGAAGGTCCCGAGCACGGTCTCGAGCTCATGGGCGAGCTGGCCGGCGACCTCGACGGCTACCACCTGCTCCATTCGGCCCGGGCGGACCTGCTGCGGCGGCTCGGGCGCGACGAGGAGGCCGCGGACGCCTACACGCGCGCGATCGAGCTCGTCTCGAACCCGGCGGAACGGGCGTTCCTGGAGCGGCGCTACCGCCTGACGCGCACCGTGCGGTGAAAGAGCACGCTGCGGTTGTGCGCGCCGTCGCGGGCGCGGAGCCCGATCTTCACCTTGGCGCGCCGGTGCCGCCGTAGCGCGCGGCGGATCGCCCGCGAGGCGCGCTTGCTCAGCCGCACCCGCAGCTTGATCCGCTTGTGGGCGCCCGCCCGCTTGGTCGTCTTGCGCAGCTTGTACGAGCGCCGGCCGATCTTGACCATGCCCGACATCGACACCCGGCACGTCTCGCTGCAGCGGGCATAGCCGATCGCGCCGCGGTTCTTGCGCACCCGCTGGCGCTTGGCAACCCGCACCTTGAGCCGCGGTGGGACCATGTCGGCGGGCTTGGGGCACGGGACGGCCGACGAGCTCTCGACCACTCGGTAGACCTGCCCGCCCGACACAGAGCTGGCATAGACGCAGCCGGCCGCGTCCTCGCTGATGGCGGCGAGCCCGGGCACGTGCAGCCCGAGCGCGAGGTCCGCCGCCTTGGGGAAGCGCAGCGTGGCCAGATGCAGCGCGTCCTGGACGTTGTCGCCGTAGAGGTAGCGGCCGTAGAGGGAAGGCAGCGACGGGTCGCGGACCACGACGCCGCCGATGATCGCGGCCCAGCCGTCCTCGTGGAACTGGTCGATCACCGGCTTCGTGCCGGTCCCGCACGGCTGCGTCGTGCTGTCGGTGAGGAAGCTCCCCTCACAGACCGACCAGCCGAAGTTCGCGCCCCTGCCGCGGCCGCGGCTCGTGGGCGCGAAGTCGATCTCCTCGGTGGTGCCCTCGCCGACGTCTCCGATCGTGAGGTCGCCGTTGGCGCGGTCGAAGGAGAAGCGGAACGGGTTGCGCAGGCCGTAGGCCCAGATCTCGTCCCGACCGGGGCGGCCGACGAACGGGTTGTCCGGCGGGATCGTGTAGCCGCCGCCCGCCTTTGGCCGGATCCGGAGGACCTTGCCCAGGAGCACATTCGTGCTCTGGCCGTTGCCCATCTGGCCGCCGCCGCCGTCGCCGGGCGCGAGCCACATGTCCCCGTCGGGGCCGAACCTCACCGTGCCGCCGTCGTGGTTCGGCGCGTTCTGGTGCGGAATCTCGATGACGCTCCGCTCGTAGCCCGCGTCGACGCGGTCCGGGCTCGATGCCCTGAACTGATCGACCCGGACGTTGCCGTTGCCGACGTTGTAGTACGCGTAGACGAAGCGGCTCGTCTGGAAGTTGGGTGGGAAGGCGATCGAGAGCAGGCCTCGCTCGCTGTTGGTGGGCACGCCGGGGATCGAGAGGAAGGGCGTCGGCTGGATGGCGCCGCCGCGCACCACCCGCACGTCGCCGCCGCGCTCGACCACGTACAGGCGGCTGTAGTCGTTCGGCGCCCCGGTGACGTAGATCGGCTGGTCGAAGTCGCCGACCTTGCGAAGGCCGACGCCGGCCGACGCCGGCGCGGCGCAGGCCAGGACGGCGATCACCGTGCAGACAGCTAGTCGCGCAGCTGAGAGATCAGGCACTCCTGGGGTTCCTTGTCGGCACGCCAGCGCTGGAACTTTGCCCCGTGCCTGATCCGCTGGCCGGTGATGTGGTCGAAGCTGACCTCGCAGACGAGCTCCGGGCGCAGCCCCTCCCAGACGAGCTCCTCGTCGGACTTCCAGCGGCTCGGCTCGCCGGAGCCGCGCTCGTGCGTGCGGTAGGGCTCGAGCAGCTCGATCAGCTCGCGCTTCTCCTTGGCCTTGAAGCTCGAGGTGTGCCCCACCACGTGCAGGCCGCCGTCGTCGTCGTACATCCCGAGGATGAGCGAGCCGACCGTGCCCTCCTCCTTGCCGAAGCGGAAGGCCACCACCACCGTGTCGGCGGTCCGGACGCGCTTGATCTTCATCATCCCGGTCCGCTCGCCGGGCTTGTAGGGCGCGCCCGACTGCTTGGCCACCACGCCCTCGCCCGTTCCCTCGAGCCAGGTCGTCGCCTCGTCCCGATCCTCGGTCAGCGGAGTGAGCTCGACCGGCTTCTTGACGATCTTCGCCAGGCGCTTGCGGCGCTCGGAGTAGGGCAGGTCGAGCAGGTCCTCGTCGTCCTGGGCCAGAAGATCGAAGGCCACGAACTCGGCCGGCGTCTCCTTGGCGAGCTTCTCCACGCGGGACGCCGCCGGGTGGATCCGCTGGGAGAGGAGGTCGAACTCCTGGATTCCGTCGACCACCACGATCATCTCGCCGTCGACCACCGCGCGGTCGGCCTTGAGGCTCTTGACCTGCTCGACCACCTCGGGGAAGTAGCGGTTCATCGGCTTGCCGTTGCGGCTCTGGAGGCGCACGTCGTCGCCGTCGCGGAAGACGATCGTGCGGAAGCCGTCCCACTTGGGCTCGTAGCACCAGTCCTCGCCCTCGGGCAGCGCCTTTGCGGACTTGGCGAGCTGAGGCTTGACCGGCATCGACAGCGGCAGGCTCATGAGCGCGGGGCTGCCGAGCGGCCGCGGAGCCGGCGGAGGATCAGGTCGGACAGGGACGGCGAGATGCCATTGACGATACGGAGCAGCGCGACGATCGGCGGATACTGCACCGCACGGCTGTCGTTCTCGACGCCCTCGAGCACGCGCTTGGCCAGCTCGTCCGGGTCGGCGGCGTCGTCCGCGTGATACCAGGGGGGCATCTGCTCCTTCTCATGGGCGTGGAGCTGGCTGCGGATCTCGCCGGGGAAGACCGTGGTCACGGACACGCCGGTGCCGTCCAGCTCGTGTCGCAGCGCCTCCGCAAAGGCGCGCTGCGCGGCCTTGGTGGCGCCGTAGACGGACGCCTGCGGGAAGGCGCGGAAGCCTGCGCCGGAGGACACGATCACGAGCTGGCCGCGCCTCCGCTCGAGCATGCCGGGCAGCGCCGCGTCGACGCTGTAGAGCGTGCCGAGCCAGTTGACCCGCGTCATCTGCTCCGCCTTCTCGAGCGGCAGGTCCTGGAAGTTCCGGTAGTGGGCGATGCCGGCGTTGGCCACGAGCACGTCCAGCTCGCCGAAGTCCTCGATCGCCTTGCGGATCGAGCCGGCGTCGCCGACGTCGGCGGGGATAGCCTGGTGGCCCTCGCCCGGGAGCGAGGCGGCGAGCTGCTCGAGCTCATCCTCGGAGCGCGCCACCAGCCCCAGCGTGCAGCCGCGCGCCGCGAAGGCGCGCACGAACGCCTCTCCGATCCCGCGCGACGCCCCGGTGACGAGGACGCGCGTCCCTCTCCCCAGCTCCATGGAGACCGCATCCTATGATTGGGCGCATGTCTCATGAGCACGCGACGGTCGCCGAGGAGGAGTACCTCCAGATCATCTACTGGCTCCAGGAGGCCGGCCTCCCGATCACGGGGGCCAACATCGCCAGGGCCATGCAGGTGTCGGCGCCGACCGTGCACGAGATGGTGGGCCGGCTCGAGTCCGATGGCTACGTAACCCGGGGCGACGACAAATCTCTCGACTTCACCGACTCGGGCCGCGAGCACGCAGCCCAGATCGTCCGCCGCCACCGCCTGATCGAGCGCTTCCTCACCGACATCTTCGACATCCCCTGGGACCAGGTCCACGAGGAGGCCGAACGCCTCGAGCACTGGATGTCGCCCGTGGTGGAGGAGCGGATGCTCAAGGCGATCGGCGACTCCAAGACATGTCCCCACGGCCATCCGATCTTCGAAGGCGAGCGCGAGCAGGGCGTCCCGCTGGCCGACGTCGAGGAGGGGGCCGACGTCCGCGTGCTCCGGTTCGAGAACGAGGCGGAGGACCTGCTCCACTACCTGAAGGACTCCGGCCTCAGCCCGGGCCTCGAGGGCAAGCTGCTGCGCTCGGAGGGCGACGAGGTCGTGGTCGCCGTGGACGGCAGCGAGCTGGCGGTAACCCGCAGCGTGGCCGAGACCGTCTCGGTCGTGGCCGACCCCTCCCCCGAGCCCCGCACCGCGCTGCCCGAGCAGCTGGTGATGGCGCGCGAGCACTGGGGGCGCTGAAAAAAAGGGGACGGGGCCCTTTCTTTCATCGCCGAGCTCGGCCCGGCGACCGTTTGGCCATTTACTCGACCTATAGCCCGACTTAATGGTCAACCGACGCCGCGGCGGTAGAGCCAGCCCCTACCCAGCCGCGTGAAAAAAAGGGGACGGGGCCCTTTCTTTCATCGCCGGGCCCTCAGGTCGAAGTAGAGGAAGATCGACACCAGAGCCACGAACGGCGTGGTCACCACCTCGGCGGCCATCTGCCCGACCAGGCCCCAGACCGCCCGGTCCGATGAGCGGGCGATCGCTCCGAAGGGCTCGATCAGCAGCAGGTTGGGGATCGTCGCGGCCAGGTTGGCCAGGATCACGATGCCGAACACCCGCCACCAGAAGCCCTCGACCATCCGGCCGCTCGCGCTGAGGGCCGCCGGCCCCCGGGAGTTCTCCACCACCACGGCCTGGGGAACGAAGAACCAGCGTACGAACAGGTAGATGCCGGGGACGATCAGGAGCGCCAGCCCCAGCGCGATCCCGGCCGCGGCCAGGAGCACCGCGAAGAAGATCGGCGAGAAGGCCTCCAGGCCGGCTGCGAGCGTCCGGCCCGGGCGGGGCCTTCCGCCCGTGGCGATCTCGCTCAGCGCCGAGATGCAGGTGGCCGTGATCAGCGGGGCGATGACGAGGAAGGTGACCAGCGTCGGGACGATCGACTCGGCGGGGGGCGGCGAGCTGTCGTAGGGGCCGGTGAGCTTCTCGAGGCCGATGCCGGACACGACCAGCTCCGCCGGGATCACGATCGCGGCCGATACGAGCAGGAAGGCCGGCCAGTTGCCGCCGTAGGCGCGGAGGGAGTCGCCGAAGAGGGCGCTTATGTCCCGAGGGCGCTCTAGCTCGATCACGCAGCGGCGGCGGCCAGCTCGCGCCAGGCCTCCGCGACGCGCCCGACCGCCTCGCCGATCTGGTCCGGCGTGACGCCGGAGTAGGCGATCCGGAAGGAGTGATCGCCGCCCTCGAGCAGGAAGTCGCTGCCCTTGACGAAGCTGACGCCGCGGTCGAGGGCGCCCGCCGCCAGCTTGTCCACGTCGGAGCCCTCGGGCAGGTCCACCCAGAGGAAGTAGCCCCCCTCGGGCACCACGAAGCTCGCCTCGGGCATGTGCTCGCCGAGCGCCGCGCAGGTGGCGTCGCGGCGCTCGCGCAGCGCCGCCTTGACCGTCTCGATCGAGCCGTCGATCGCCCCCGACTCGCAGAACTCGGCAACGATCGCCTGGGACACCATGCTGGGCGAGATGTAGGTCTCGGTGGCGAGCTTGCGGACGTCGCCGATCAGCTCCCTGGTGCCCACGAGATAGCCGACCCGGATGCCCGGGCAGACCGTCTTCGAGAACGACGAGGCGTAGACGACCCGGCCGCGGTCGTCGAGCGAGAGCATCGTGGGCAGGTCCTCGCCCGCGAAGCGAAGCTCCACGTACGGGTCGTCCTCGAAGATCAGGAAGTCGTGCTTCTCGGCCAGCTCGAGCAGCCGCTTGCGCTTCTCGAGCGAGAGAGTGCAGCCGGCCGGGTTCTGGAAGTTGGGGATGATGTGGGCGAGCTTGGGCCGCGCGCCGCCCTCCAGCGCCTCGGCGAGCGCCTCGACGTCGATCCCGTCCGCCTCGAGCGGGATCGCCAGGATGTCGGCGCCGAGCTTGCGCAGCGAGAGGAGCGTCCGGTCGTAGGTGGGCGCCTCGACTACCACCACGTCGCCGGGGCCGACCGACTGCTGGAAGAGGAAGGCGTCGGCCTGCATCGAGCCGTTGGTGGCGATCACCTGCGCCGGCTCCACGCCGTGCTTGCCGGCGATCCAGGCCACGAGCGCGGTGTGGCCCGCGCTGGTCCCGTAGGAGAAGGCCGCGTTGGGGTCGCGCTGGAAGGCGCGATCCGCGGCGGCCCTCAGGTCGTCGACCGCGACGATGTCGAGCGACGGCGCCCCGCGGGCGAGCGAGATGTTCTGGAGCTCGGCGACGTAGCCACGATAACGAGCGGGCCGACGGTTAGGCTCCCGCGCGTGGTTGCGGTACGGATGAGGGACCTCGGCCGGGCGCTCGGGAAGCTCGACGACCAGAGCCGCGCGCTGCTCGAGCTGTCGCTGCGACGGGCGATGGCCGACGACGAGATCGCCGCGGTCCTGCTGCAGACGACGGACGAGGTCGAGGAGCGCCGGGCCGAGCTCCTCGAGCGGCTCGCGGAAGAGCTCCACGTCGACACGCACGAGGGTCGCGACGAGCTCTTCGCCACCATCCAGGACCTGCCGGCGGGGCACTGGCGCAGCGAGAGCTGAAGCGCAGCCGGATAGAGGCCTACGAGAAGCTGCCTCAAGCCTGAACCGGCGGCTCCCGTCAGGTGTTCACTCCGATTGAACACTTTGGGGCCCGGAGTTACGCCTCTAGGGTGAATGTGGAGCCCGGGCGAAGAGGCCGCTTCGTGTCGCAGCTGACGCATCCCCGCGTCCGGTTCGTCGACACGGGCTTCACGCGAACCTGGCTGGCCGGGCTTGCCGCGGTCGTCGTCCTCACGATCCCGGCGGCGCTACTCGCCTCATCGCACCACCCGGCGGCGCATGTCACCACGTCGAGCGCGAGCGGCCTCCGCTACGACGGCGGGCCCAGTGAGGGCACGCGGGGGCTCTCCGTGAGAAGCCGGATCCGCGGCGACGACCGGACCGACATGTTCGGGCGACGCCCCTGAGACGGCTGGACAGGACTGGGCTCAAGAGGGGGGGCGGCGGCGGCCGCCCCCCCTCTCTTATCCCGGCCGGATCGCGTAGTGCAGCTCGACCATGCCGCTGTCGAACGTGCGCGTGCGGATGAGCTGCATCGCGCCGCCCGGCAGCTGGCGGTCGAAGAGCGGCTTTCCGTGGCCCAGCACGACCGGCACGACTGTGACGATCACGTCGTCGAGCACCCCGGCGTCGGCGAATTGGGACGCGACGTTGCCGCCGCCCACCACCCATAGGTCCCGTTCGCCGGCGGCTGCCAGCATCTCGTCGTGCAGCTCGGATACATCGGCCTCGGCGAGGCGGACGTCCACGCCGTCGCCCTCGGGAACGGGCAGCTGCCGGCTCGTGAGGACCCAGGCCGGCTTGTCCCGGTAGGGCCAGTCGCCGCCCCCGGACAGCTCCCCGAGCACGAAGGCGTACGTGACCGAGCCCATCACGAGCGCGCCCACGCCCTCGTAGAAGCGCTCGTAGTTGCCGCGGCCGCCCGGCTCGGCGCCCGGGCCGTCGAAGCTGCCGCGGTAGCGGGTGAGCCAGTCGATCGTGTCGTCGGACTCGGCGATGAAGCCGTCGAGCGAGCTCGCGCAGTAGTAGCTGGTCCGGCTCACCCGCTCGGGAGCACGTCGCGGAAGCTCACTCGTTTCGAGCCGAGCGTGCAGCGAACGCGCTGGATCTGGTTCTCGACCGTCCGCGCTCGGCAGCGCCAGCGGCCTATCCGCGCGGCGGGCTTGCGGACGTAGCGCGAGGCGAGCCTGCGGGCGCGGACGCAGCCGGTGCGCCTCGTGCGTATTGCGAACGCCCCGAACTTGCCGTCGGCGGCGGGTTGGAGCATCTGGTCGACGCGCACCGCGCGGCAGCTGCGCTCGGCCCTCACCCGGAGGCGCGCCGTCACGCCCAGGTTGCCGCCGCCGCAGCGGCCGCTCACCCGGTAGCGGCCGGGATGCCGACGAGCGGGGATCCGCGTGCGCTTCGAAAAGCCGCCGTCCGCCCTCACGCTCGCGAAGACGGCGGGCACCCCGGCGAACTCGTGCCGGGGCGAAAAGGCGCGCGAGAGCAGCGTGACCTGGTCGCCGCTCGGGCAGCCCGCGGCGCTGCCGGACACGCGCACGACCTCGCCGGGATAGACCGCGGCCGGCCTGAGGTGGATCGAGGGGGCGGCCACGGCGGTTGCCGGCAGGGCGGCGGCGAGGAGCAGGGCGAGGGCGATGCGGGGCGCCATCGCCGTGATCGTAGTCACCCTGCCCGGGGCGGCCGCAGCGCGTCGAGCGGCACGTCGCCCACCCCGACGGCGCGGTAGAGGAGGGCGCTCGCCTTGGCCACTCGCCAGCGTCCGCTCCTGTGCTCGACGTAGACCACGTCCTGCTCGGGCGGGACGGGCCCGGCGCCGGCCAGCACCGAGCGCAGCGAGATCGTGAGGCGCGCGAAGCCGCCGGCGTAGCGCGGCTCTCCGACGATCAGGAGCCGGGCGCCGCGCCAGGCCGGCTCGCCGTGCCGGCCCGGCTGCCCGATCGAGGCGTCGAGCGAGCGCTCGCAGCCCGCGGACCTGCGCTCGAGCGGCAGCCGCCGGAATCCCCCGGAGGCGACCAGCGAGCACAGCCGGCCGCCGTCGCGGTGGTTGACGGCATCGACGTAGGCGCGCACGGCACGCATCGGCCCGAGCCCGTCCCCGCTCGGGTGTCCCGCGGACGAGCCGCAGCCCGCCGCCACGACAGCGGCGGCCAGCAGCGCGCACGGGCCCCGCATCGTCAGCGGCGGACCCTCACGATCCGGGCGACGCCACGGCCGGAAGCCGGCCGCAGCAGCGTGACGTAGGCGTAGCGGCGGCCGAGCGCGGTGGTCCAGAGCATGGTGCGCGTGATCCTGAAGCGCCTCGGGCAGCGGCCGGTCCCGCTCCCCTGGGGCGTGTGTCCGCGGTCGAAGCCGGCGTCCGTGCGGCCCAGCGGCCTGCCCCTCAAGAGCACGCGCGTCCTGCGCCCGCGGTGGAGCCGCAGCTGCTGGCCGCAGCGGCCGATGGCGACGTAAAGGAGCCGTGAGCCGCGCAGCGAGGGGCTCAGGAGCTGACGGATCCGCGAGCGGGCGGCGGTGCGGCGGCGGTGGGTGCGGAGGTTGACGACCGCGATCTTGCTGCCGCGATGCCCGGCCACGGAGTAGGCGAGGCGGTTGCCGTCGAGGTCCGGGGCGCCGAGCCGGCCCGGCCCGCGGATGGAGCGGATTCGCCGCCCGCCGCGCCCCGAGGGCAGGCGCGCGGCGGAGATCCGCTCGCCTCGCCGGGTGCGGGCCCGCCATGCCACCCAGCGGCGGGAGACGGCCACCGCGTTCACGCCCCGAACCGCGAGCGTGACTTGCACCCTGCCGGCGGATCTGTCGAAGACCACGATCCGGTTCGCGCCGAGCCAGGCGACGTAATGGCTTCCAAGGGCCGGATCGCCGCCGGGCAGCCGGGCCTCATGGCCGCCGCCGACGAGGACGCCGCCGCGGCCGTCGTCGAAGGCAATCAGGCCGTCGCTCACCGACGGGTCGCTGGCGGGGGAGGCCACCTGCCGCGAGCCCCAGGCCGGCCCGGTGCCGAGCGCCACGGCGGCGGCCGCGAGGGCGAGCCCGTCCGCGGCCCGGAAGCCGCGCAGTACGAGCGGCCGCTCGGCCATCAGCTCCATGGCGCGGCCGCCCCAGGCCGTTCGCACAGCCGGCGCGAGCGCCACCACGGGGAGGGCGCGCCCGGCGCCGAAGGCCACGCCCACGGCCAGGCCGAGGCCGATGTCGCCCAGCGCGAGCGAGATCGCCGCCAGCGCCACCACGCTCAGCGTGAAGACGAAGGTGGTGAAGCCGAGCCCGAGAAGGACGCCGTAGAGAGCACCCGCCAGCGGCAGCGGCATAGCCCGCCGCCAGGGCTCGGGCACCTGGCGCCGGATCTGGGGCCGGATCCGAACGCCCCGGAGCTCCGCCAGCGCCGCGGCGGCCGCCACCGCGAACGCCCCGACCGCGGCGGGGTGCCCGCCGTGGGCCCCGAGCAGCGAGCCGACGGCCGCCAGGGCCCCGTAGAGCGCCGCGGCGCCCCCGAGGGCGCCGACGCCGAACGCGGCGCAGGAGGCGAGCGTCACCGCGGGCCTGCCCTCGCGGCTGCCGCGCCCGAGCGAGTCGACCATCGAGAACCCGCACGGCGACCAGGTCCCGGTGAGCCCCGCCAGGAAGCCGGCGAGCGTCAGCGCCGCGGTCAGCACGGGACCTTCGTCTGGTAGTAGTGGACGCAGAAGACCTTGCGGCCCGAGTAGCAGTAGCCGGTGAGGGCCGAGTCGCCGTTGATGCGCCGGCTGTTGTACGAGCAGCAGTCCATCAGCCGGCGGACGAAGCCGCCGCAGCAGCGGTACCAGGAGCCGTCGACCTGGGTGTGCATCCCGTACTCCCGAGCGACGCCCGCACACACGGCCGTTCGCGGCGCGGGCGGCAGCGGCCGGCCGTCGGGGTCGCGGAGCAGCCGCCCCTGGCCGTCCACGGGACGGCCCTCGCGGTTCACGACACGGCCGAGGTCGTCGACCCGCTTGCCGTCGCCGGCCCGCAGGGGGAGGCCGTGGGCGTCCACCCGAGGCAGGCCCGTGGGGTGCGGGCACGACCCGGTGGTGTAGGTGTGGCCGCAGAAGTGGAAGGCGTCGGCGTCGCCCGCCGGCACGGCGGCGGCCACCGCGCCCACGCCTGTGGCGCCGAGCAGGATGCGGCCGACCCTGTCGAGGAAGCCCCGGCGCGAGGTCCGCGCCGCCACCTCGTCGCTGAAGCTGCGCTCAGGCACCGGCAGCCACTGCAGCCCGCCGCTCCGCGGCGGCGAGCACGCTCTCGAGCTGGCCAAGGCTGTTGAAGGTGCCCTTGGCCAAGACCGTTCCGGCCGGGTCGAGGGCCACCGCATAAGGCGCTCCCGGCGCTGCGGCCTCACTCCAGGCGGTGGCATCTCGTACCTCGTCGAACGAGCGCAGGTCGACGAGCGGGTCCGTGTTCACCGCGGCGACGGCCGGTTCCAGCGCCGCACACATCGGGCAGCCCTCCGAGCTGAAGACGGCCAGGGCGAGGCGAGCCTCGCCGGGCCGCTCGAAGCGCTCGATCAGCGGGCTGCGGCTGCCGAGGTCCGGTCCCTCGCCCTCCAGCTCGAGCGCGGGCTGGGGCGCGAGTGCCAGGCGCAGCTCGCCGACCTGGCGCGCCAGCGCCAGCACCGCCACCGTGAGCACCGCCAGCCCGGCCAGGGCCACGCCGAGGCCGAGGCCCAGCCACTGCTCCGCGGTCGGGCTCGACGTGGGAAGCCAGGCCACCGCCACGAAGCCGGCGGCCAGCGCCACGTTGCGCAGCACGCCGGCCGGGCGCACCCGAGAGCCCGGGCCGAAGCAGCCGCAGGGCGCGTCGCGGCGGCCGCTGATCAGGGCCGCCGACAGCGCGACCGCGAAGGCGAGGCAGAGCGCGGCGCCGGCGTAGGCGGCGGGCGTCCAGCCGGCCAGCACCCCGGCCGCGACGAGGACCTCCACGGCGACCAGCGCCGGCTGGACCGGGCGCGCCCCCAGCCCGAAGGTGGCGAGCGCCGCCCGTGTGCGCGCGGGCGCGGCGGCTTTCAGCCCCGCCGAGGCGAGGAGAACCCCTGCGAGGGCGATGCGAAGGACCGGGGCGGCCATCCGCCCGACAACCTAGCTCCGGGGTCCGCTGGACCTTTCGCGCGACCCCTCGCGGGCGCACTGGCGCCGCCCGCCGAGCCCCCGTACGATGGCGCCAGGCCCTCCGGACTCCGGGGGCTTCGGCATGTCCTCCGTCGAGACCGTCAGCATCCTGATCAGCGATCTGGTCGGTTCGACCGGGCTCGAGACGCGCGTCGGCCCCGCTGTGGCGAACGAGCTGAGGCGCGAGCACTTCAGCACTCTGCGCGAGGCGATCGACAGCGCCGGCGGTCGCGAGGTGAAGAACACCGGCGACGGGCTCATGGTGGTCTTCGAGAGTGCCGCGGCGGGAGTCGAGTGCGCGGTCGGGATGCAACAGCTCCTCGAGCGCCGCAACCGCAACGCCGACGAGCAGTTGAGCATCCGCGTGGGCGTTTCGCTCGGAGACGCCACCGTCGAGGACGGGGACTACTTCGGGATGCCGTCGATCGAGGCCGCCCGCCTGTGTGACGCGGCCGGGAGCGACCAGATCCTGACCACGGAGCTGGTGCGCATGATCTGCGCGCGGGGCGATCAGACGTTCACGCCCGTCGGAGACCTGGATCTCAAGGGGATTCCCGAGCCGGTCGCCGCATTCGAGGTCCGCTGGCAGCCGCTGGGCAGCGCGCTCGGCGGGATGCCGCTTCCCGGCCGGCTGCACGGCGTTCCGCCGATCGGCTATGTGGGGCGCGAAGTCGAGCGCAGGCGGGCTGCGGAGCTGTGGGACGCCGTCCGGGCAGGAAGGCGCCAGGCGCTGCTGATCTCCGGTGAGCCCGGGATCGGCAAGACGCGGCTGGCGGCACACACGGCCGTCGAGCTGCACGGGAGCGGCGCGGCGGTCCTCTTCGGCCACTGCTCGGAGGAGCTGGGCGCTCCCTACGAGCCCTGGATCGAGGCTCTCGCTCACTACGTCGAGCACGCGCCGCAGGAGGTCCTCGACGAGCACGCGGAGCGGCGAGGCGGCGACCTGACCCGGTTGGTGCCGAGGCTCGCAAGCCGAGTGGAGGCTGTTCCCGAACCCAGCGCCAGCGACCCGGAAACCGAGCGCTATCTGCTCTTCGGTGCCGTGCTCGGCCTGCTCGAGGACGCCTCGCGGGATGCCCCGCTGGTGCTGGTGCTGGACGACCTGCACTGGGCGGATGCGCAGTCGCTTGCGCTCATGAGGCACGTGGTGGCCGGGAGCGCCGGGCTCAAGCTGATGCTGCTGGGCACCTTCCGCGACTCCGAGCTGGACCGCCAGCACCCGTTGACGGACGTCCTGGCGGCGATGCGCAGGGAGGAGGGCGTGGATCGCCTGGCGCTCAGCGGGCTGGCGACGGAGGACGTCGTGGCGATCATGGAGGCCGCCGCCGGCCACGACATGGACGAGACCGGACTGGCCCTGGCGCGTGAGATCGCGGCGGAGACGGACGGCAACCCGTTCTACGTAGCCGAGCTACTGCGCCACCTGTCGGAGTCGGGCGTGCTGACCCAGCGGACCGACGGCCGCTGGGAGCTCAAGGGCCCGCTCGCCGAGATCGGCATGCCCCAGAGCATCAGGGAGGTGGTGGGCCGCCGGGTCGAGCGGCTCGGAGACCAGACTCGGCAGGTGCTGACGATGGCCGCGGTCATCGGCCGCGAGTTCGATGCCGATCTGCTGGAGCGGCTGGCGCAGGAGGACGAGGAGGAGCTGCTCGACCTGCTCGAGGGCGCCGTGGAGGCGGCGGTGCTCGTCGAGCAGTCGGGAAAGCCGGGCGCGTTCGCGTTTTCCCACGCGCTGATCAACCACACGCTCTACGAGGAGCTCGGGGCCACACGACGGGCGCGACTGCACCAGCACGTGGCCGAGGCCCTCGAGGACCTGTGCGGGGGCGATCCGGGCAATCGGGTGGCGGAGCTGGCGCACCACTGGTCGGCCGCAACGGTCGCCGTCGACCACGGCAAGGCTCTGGTGTACAGCCGTCAGGCCGCCCAGCGCGCGCTGGCCGAGCTTGCGCCGGGGGAGGCGGTGCGCTGGTTCGCTCACGCGCTCGAGCTTCTCGAGCCGGACGGCGACAGCCTGGAACGCTGCGACGTGCTCATCGGGCTTGGCGAGGCGCAGCGGCAGGCGGGGCTCGCCGAGTATCGAACCACCCTGCTCGACGCGGGCCGCCTGGCAATCGAGCTCGGCGACCCGGACCGCCTGGCGCGTGCGGCCCTTGCCAACAGCCGCGGCTACACGAGCGAGATCGGCCTCGTCGACGATGACCGGGTTCAGGTGCTGCGCACGGCGCTCGACAAGGTGTCGGCCGACGACCCGCGCTCAGCCCGCCTGCGCTCCCTGCTGGCCATGGAGCTGCACTACGGCGGCGAGCTGGCGGAGCGGCGCGCGCTCGCCGACGAGGCGCTGGCGGCCGCACGGCGGGCAGACGACGCGACAGCGCTCGCCCACGTCCTCATCGATCGTTTCTTCGCCCTCTTCACGGCACACACGGCGGCCGAGCGGAGGGACGTCCTGGTCGAGCTCGAAGAGGTGGCGCCGGCCACCGGGGATCCCGTGATCGAGTACTGGACGGCGGTGCTCGGCTACCACCTCGGAATGGAGAACGGGGATCGCGCTCGGATCGAGGAGGCCATGAGGCGCCGGACCGAGGTCTCCGATCGTCTGGGCGAGCCGTTCCTCGACTGGCTGACGCTCTGGCACCGTGGCTCCGCGCGCATCGTCACCGGTCCCCTGGACGAGGCGGACGAGCTGGCGGAGCAGGCGGTGGCGCTCGGCCTGGAGGCCGACCAGGGCGACGCGATGATCATCTACGTCGCGCAGATGACTCCCGTGCGGCGGGAGCAGGGGCGAATGGACGAGCTGATCGACGTCCTGCTCCAGTCCGTCGAGGAGAACCCCGGCATGGCGGCGCTCAGCGGGGCGCTGGCGCTCGCATACGCCGAGAGCGGCCGGGACGATGACGCAGCCATGTCGCTGGACGCGGCTGCCCGGCAGGGCTTCGAGAGCATCGGGCTCGATATCACCTGGATGTCGGCTATCGCGCTCTTCGCCGACGTCGCGGCCCATCTGCGCGCACCCGAGCCGGCCGCGACCCTCTACGGGCTCCTGGAGCCCTTCGGAGATCGGATGGTCTGGAACGGCGCATCGCCCTTCTGCTCCGCATCGCACTACCTGGGCAGGCTCGCCGGCACCCTCGGCCGTTCCGAGGACGCCGAGCGTCACTTCGCGGTCGCGGCCGACGCGCACGAGCGTCTGCACGCACCGCGGTTCCTTGCCAGGACACGCCTCGATTGGGCGGAGCTACGGCTGGAGCGCGGCGATGAGGACGGAGCGAGAGCGCTCGCGAAGCAGGCGGCGGTCTCCGCCGCGGAGGGCGGCGCGCAGCCGCTCGAAGACCGAGCCGAGGCGCTCCTGCGGACCGTCGGCGCCGCCAGCTAGACCGTCGCGCCCAGCACCTCGACGGCCACCTCGGCCACCTCGGTGGGGTTGCGGCCCACGCGCACGCCCTTCGCCTCGAGGGCCTCGGCCTTGGCCTGCGCGGTGCCGCTCGAGCCGCTCACTATCGCGCCGGCGTGGCCCATGGTCTTGCCGGGCGGCGCCGTGAAGCCGGCGATGTAGCCCACCACCGGCTTGCTCACGTTCGCGGCGATGTACTCGGCCGTGCGCTCCTCCTCGTCGCCGCCGATCTCGCCGCACATCACGATCAGCTCCGTCTGCTCGTCCTGCTCGAACAGGCTGATGATGTCGATGAAGCTCGAGCCGGTGATCGGGTCGCCGCCGATGCCGACGATCGTGGAGTTGCCGAAGCCGCGCTGGGCCAGCTCGTTGCCGATCTGGTAGGTGAGCGTCCCGGAGCGGCTCACGAGGCCGACGTTGCCCTCGGAGAAGAAGTGGGCCGGGATGATCCCCACGTTGGCCTTGCCAGGCGAGAGCACGCCGGGGCAGTTGGGCCCGATCAGGCGCGTCCTGTCGGTGCGCTTGAGGTGCGTGTAGACGCGCAGCATGTCGTGGGCGGGGATGCCCTCGGTGATGCAGACCACGAGCTCCACGCCGGCGTCCGCCGCCTCGAGGATCGCGTCGGCGGCGAAGCGGGGCGGCACGAAGATCATGCTCGTGTTGGCGCTGGTCTCCTCCACGGCGGCGTGGACCGTGTTGAACACCGGGATGCCCTCCACGTCCTGGCCCTGCTTGCCGGGCGTGACCCCGGCCACCACGTCGGTGCCGTAGCGCTTGTTGTTGAGGCCGTGGAAGCTGCCCTCGCGGCCGGTGAGGCCGGAGATGACGAGCCGGGTGCTCTCGGAGACGAGGATGCTCATGAGCTCGCCAGCCCCACGACCTTGGCAGCGGCCCCGAGCATCGTCTTCTCCACGTGCACGTTCGGAAGGTTGGCATCCGCGAGGATCTTGCGGCCCTCCTCGTCGTTGGTGCCGTCGAGGCGGACGACGAACGGGACCTTCACCTCGATCTGCTCGAAGGCGGTCACCAGGCCGCGCGCGACCTCGTCGCAGCGGGTGATGCCGCCGAAGATGTTGAACAACACGGCCGTGACCTTGGGGTCCGAGAGGATCACCTCGACCGCGTTGACGATCGCGTCGGCCTTGGAGCCGCCGCCCGCGTCCAGGAAGTTGGCCGGCTTGCCGCCCGCCTGGGCGACCACGTCGAGGGTCGACATCACGAGGCCGGCGCCGTTGCCGAGGATGCCGACGCTGCCGTCCAGCTTCACGTAGGTCAGGCCGCGCTCCTTGGCCATCTGCTCCTGCTCGTCCTCGGCGCTCGGGTTGCGGAAGGCCGCCGTGTCCTCGTGGCGGTAGAGGGCGTTGGCGTCCACCGTGACCTTGGCATCGAGGGCCACCACGTCGCGCGAGCCGGTGATCAGCAGCGGATTGACCTCGAGGAGCATGGCGTCCTCCTCGACGAAGACGTCGTAGAGGCGGCTCAGCATCGATCCCACCGGCCGGATCACGTCCTCGGCGATGCCGGCCTCGAATGCGAGCCGGCGGCCGTGGAAGTCCTGGAAGCCGATCAGCGGGTCCACGTGCAGCTTGACCATCGCGTTCGGGTCCTTGTCCGCGATCTCCTCCACGTCCATGCCGCCCATCCGCGACAACATCGCCATCGGCTTCTTGGCGCCGCGGTCGAAGACGATCGCCGCGTAGTACTCCTCCGCGATGTCGGACGCCTGCTCGACGTAGAGCTCGTGCACGGTCAGGCCGCGGATGTCCATCCCGAGGATGGCCTCGGCGTTCTCCTCGGCCTCCTTGCGGTCCTCCGCGAGCTTGATCCCGCCTGCCTTGCCGCGGCCGCCGATCTGGACCTGGGCCTTGATCACGACCGGGTATCCGAGCTCCTCGGCAGCCTCCACGGCCTCCTGAACGGTGGCTGCGTGACGCCCGTCCGGAACGGGTACGTCGTGCTTCTTGAACAGCAGCTTGCCCTGGTATTCGAGGAGATCCATGAGGACTACGTAGAATGCTCGGCCGCTGCGCAAGGCGGCGCGGCGGGCGCGGACCCTATCGAACCTCTCTCATGCCCCTTCCAAAAGACGTCAAATTCGTCACCTTCGACTGTTACGGAACCCTCATCGACTGGGAGAGCGGCGTCTACGACGCCTTCCAGAGGGAGGCCGACCGGGACGGCTTCACGATCGATCGCGAGGAGCTGATCCCGCGCTTCATCGACGTGCAGCGCGAGATCCAGCGCGGCTCCTACGAGCTCTACGCCGAGGTTCTGCGCCGGACCGCGGTCCGCGTGGCAGAGGACCTGGGCTGGGATCTCGAGCCCGTTCGCTCCAACTTCCTGCCCAACAGCGTGCCCGCCTGGCCGCCCTTCCGCGAGACCAACGCCCAGCTCGAGCGGCTCTCGAAGAAGTACGAGATCGGCGTCCTCTCCAACATCGACGACAAGCTCCTGGGCGCCACCCGGCGCCACTTTCGGGTGGACTTCGACCTCGTGGTCACCGCCCAGCAGGTGCGCTCCTACAAGCCCGACCCGGCCCACTTCAAGGAGTGTGCGCGGCGGATCGAGGGCGCCAAGAAGAACTGGGTCCACATCGGCTCGGGCTACCCGACGGACATCGAGCCTGCGTTGAAGGCCAAGGTCCCCGGCGTGATCTGGGTCAACCGCCGCGGCGAGCAGCTCGAGTCCGGGCAGAAGAAGCCAACCAACGAGGTCAAGAGCTTCCGCGACGCGGCCAAGCTGCTGAAGGCCGTCTAGCCGTCTTGTGCGCGTAGCCGCCGCGCACCGCGACGCGCTCGTCGTTACCTCGCGGCTCTGGCAGACGAACGCGGTGGCGCTGCGGGCGGGCTCCGAGGCGCTGCTGGTCGACTCGCCCTACTTCCCGGACGAGCTGGAGGCGCTGCCGGACGTGCTGGCATCGTCCGGCTTCACGCCCGACGGGCTGGTGGCCACCCACGGGGACTACGACCACCTGCTGGGCCGGCTGGCGTTCCCGGGGCTGGCGCTCGGGGTGGGGGAGCCGACCGCGGTTCGCTTCCACGCCGAACCCGGCGCGGCGCAGCGGGATCTCCGCGACGAGGACGCGCGGCTGTATGTGGCGCGCCCGGCGCCGCTGGCCTTGGGCTCCGTGCAGGCGCTTCCCGTGCCAGGGAAGCTCGAGCTGAGCGACGAGGAGGTCGAGCTCCACGCCGCGGAGGGGCACACGGCGGACGGGATGGCGCTCATGGCCCGCTGGTGCGGGCTACTCATTTGCGGTGATTACCTGAGCGACGTAGAGATCCCGATGATCTCGTCCGGCGGCTCGCTGGCCGACTACCGGGCGACGCTGGCGCGCTTCGCGCCGCTCATCGAGGCCGCTTCGACCGTCGTGCCCGGGCATGGGGCGATGCTGTCGCGCGACACCGCGCTGAAACTGCTCGACGAGGACGTCGACTACCTGGACGCCCTGGAAGCCGGCTCCGAAGGCCCCGCCCTTCCGGCCGGCCGCGACACGGTCGAGCAGCGCCGCATCCACGCCGAGAACCTAGACATGTCGCATTAGCCGCGCATATCGCGGAGTTTGCGACATGCGCTCCTAGATCCAGCCCAGGATCGGGCCGAACGTCAGGATGAGCGCGGCGTCCAGGGCCGCCAGGGCGCCCACCACGCGCAGGCGCGCCCGGTCGTTCGGCAGGTCGTGCACGTAGGCCGCCATCGCGAAGAAGGTGCCGTAGCCGAAGATCACGATCAGCGGGACGAAGGGCACGTTCCACCACCAGTACTCCCAGTGGAAGACGCCCATCTCGTGGAGGAGCACCTCCACGAACACACACAGGCAGGAGAAGCCGAGCACCAGCCAGGCCCGGTTGGCGAACGTGCGGCGCGGCGGGAGGTACTTGCAGAAGACCACCCCGGAGACGGCGAACAGCATCGAGGTCTCGAGATTGAGGCCGATCAGGATCTGGTAGCTCGTCGAGCCGGTCTCGGTCCAGATCGCCGCCCGGTCCGTGAAGTGCAGGACCAGCGCGTTCACCACCTCGTTGAACCAGTCCATGCACCAGAGCGCGATCCCCGCGAGCACGATGTCCCAGCGCTGGCGCTCGACCTCGACCGCGTAGACGTAGAAGACGAACGCCAGGAGCGCCACGGCTGACCAGTGGAAGTGGCCGCTCTCGCGAAGCTGGCGCTCCGCCTCGCGGGTGAAATCCGTCACGGCGGCCAGGACCATGCCGGGGGCAGCCTATGGGCGGGGCTACGATCCGCGCGTGCAGAACCACGCCGAGCGGCCGGCCCCGATCGCCACCAACCCGCTGTCGATCGTCGCGGGGGACTTTCTCGACGAATGGCGCGCGCGCGGCCGCTACCCGCCGGGGCCGCTCGACTGGAACATGCGGCGGACGCTCCGCTTCACGCACGACCCGCTGCCGATCCTGCTGCCGCTGTACGAGCGCTACGGCCCGATCTTCACGGTCCGCATGATGCATCAGCCGCAGGTCTTCATGCTCGGCCCCGCGGCCAACCGCTACATCACCGTCGAGCACCCCGAGAACTTCCTCTGGCGCGACGGGCACTTCGGCCAGCTCGCCTGGTTGATGGGCGACGGCCTCCTGACGATCGACGGCGGCTACCACGACCGCGCGCGGCGGATCATGATGCCCGCCTTCCACCGGGAGCGGCTCGAGCCGACGGTGGAGATCATGGTCGCCGAGGCCGAGCGGGCGATGCGGGAGTGGCGGCCCGGGACGACCGTGAACATCTACGAGTGGATGCGCGTCCTGGCGATGCGGATCGCCATGCGCGGCCTCTTCGGGCTCGACCCCGACGACCACGACAGCGGCGCGGCGATGGCCCGGCGCTTCGAGCGGGCGCTCACCTTCTACGGGACGAGCGGCCCCTCGCGGCTGCTCCGCGGGCCTGGGACGCCCTACGGGCGGATGCGCAAGGCGAGTGCCGGGCTCGACGAGATCGTCTACTCGGAGATCGCGAGGCGCCGGGCCGATCCGGACCCCGACCACACGGACGTGCTCAGCATGCTGATCGAGGCCGAGGACGAGGACGGTTCGCGCCTCTCGGACGACGAGATCCGCGACCAGGTGATGACGCTGCTCTTCGCCGGGCACGACACCTCGACCTCGACCGTGACCTTCCTGCTCTACGAGCTCGCCCGGCATCCGGACGTGCTGGCGCGGCTCCAAGAGGAGCAGGAGCGCGTGCTGGGCGGAGAGCCGCCGGGCTTCGCCCAGCTGCACGGCCAGCTGCCCGAGCTCAACATGGCCGTCGACGAGACCCTGCGCCTCTACCCGCCGGCGTGGGTGGGCCCGCGAAAGACCGTGCGCGAGTTCGAGTTCGAGGGCCGCCAGGTTCCTGCGCGCGCCTACATCAACTACTCCTCCTGGGCGAGCCACCGGCTGCCCGACGTCTTCCCCGACCCGGAGGCGTTCATCCCCGAGCGCTTCACGCCCGAGCGCAAGGCCGCGCTCCCCAAGGGCGCCTACGTGCCTTTCGGCGGCGGCTCGCGCATCTGCATCGGCAAGCGCTTCGGCCAGACCGAGGTCAAGGTCGTGGCCACCACGATCCTCCGACGCTTCCGGCTCGAGCTCGTCCCCGGGCGCACGATCACGGTCCGCCAGATGCCCACTCTGAGCCCGCGGGAGGGGATGCCGATGGCGGTGCGGGCTACTTGATGACGGCGATCGTGTCGCCGGTGGCGATCGCGCCGCCCTCGCTCACGCCGAGCTCCTCGATCGTGCCGGAGCTGGGGGCGGTGATCTCGTTCTCCATCTTCATCGCCTCGATCACGCATATGAGCGCGCCCTCGTCGACGTCGGCGCCCTTCTCGACGGCGACCTTGAGCACAGTGCCCTGGAGCGGCGAGACGAGCTCGCCGGGTGCGCCGCCGCCCCCGCCGGCACCGCGCTCGCGCCGCTGCGGCGGCTTCTTGACCGGGCCCGCCGCGGCCCCGTTCGGGCTTGCCGGCGGACCGATCACCTTGACGTCGAACTTGCGGCCGGACACCTCGACCGCGTACTCGCGCTCGACGCTCTCGTCCTCGGCCTCCTCGTCGTCCTTCTTCTCGGGCTTCGGGAAGGCGAGCTCCTTGAGCCACTTCTTGTCCTCGATCAGGTCGCGGCAGGTCTCGCCGTTCCCCCACTGCTCGGTGTCGAGCAGTGCCTGGTGGAAGGGGATCAGCGTCTTGAGGCCGCCGATCTCGTATTCGCCGAGCGCGCGCAGCATGCGCTTGGTGGAGGCGACGCGGTCCACGTCCCAGACGATCAGCTTGGCGATCATCGGGTCGTACAGCGGCAGCACCTCGTAGCCCTCCTCGGCGCCCGAGTCGACGCGCACGAAGGGCCCTGCGGGCTCGACGTAGTGCCCGACCTTGCCGGGGGCGGGCGCGAAGTTCTTGGAGGCGTCCTCGGCATTGATCCGACACTCGATCGCATGGCCGCGGATCACGATGTCGTCCTGGCCGAACGAGAGCTCCTCGCCGGCGGCGATCTTGACCTGCTCGCGGACGATGTCGATGCCGGTGACCATCTCGGTCACGCAGTGCTCCACCTGGACACGGGTGTTCATCTCGAGGAAGAAGTACTCGCCGTCCTGGAGCAGCCCCTCGATCGTCCCGGCCGAGCGGTAGTCCACGGCCTTGGCGGCGTCTGTGCCGATCTTGCCGATCTTCTCCCGCAGGTCCGGATCGACCGCCGGCGCGGGCGACTCCTCGATCAGCTTCTGGTGGCGGCGCTGCACCGAGCAGTCGCGCTCGAACAGGTGGACCACGTTTCCGTGGGAGTCCGCCAGGACCTGCACCTCCACGTGGCGCGGGTCGGGCAGGTAGCGCTCGAGGTAGACGGTCGAGTCGGCGAAGAACTTCTCGCCCTCGCGGGCGGCGCGCTCGAACGCCTCCTCGAGCTTGTCCTCGGACTCCGCGACGGCGAAGCCCTTGCCGCCGCCACCGCCGGCGGCCTTGATCGCCACCGGGTAGCCGATGTCCTCGTCGATGATCTTCTTGGCGTCCTCCACCGTCTCGACCGGATCGGTCGTGCCCGGGACGATCGGCACGCCGGCCTCCTGCATCAGCTCGCGCGCCTTGGTCTTCGAGCCCATCGCGTCGATCGCGTCCGGGCCGGGGCCGATGAAGGTCACGCCGGCCTCGTCGCAGGCGCGCGAGAAGGCGGCGTTCTCGGCCAGGAAGCCGTAGCCGGGATGGACAGCCTCGGCGCCGGCCTTCTCGGCCACCTCGAGGATCTTCTCGACCACCAGGTAGCTCTCGGCGGCCGGTCCGGGACCGATCAGGTAGGCCTCGTCGGCGCGCTTCACGTGCGGCGCGTCGCGGTCGGGCTCGGAGTACACGGCGACGCTGCCGATGCCGAGCTCCTCCAGCGTCCGCATGACGCGGACGGCTATTTCGCCGCGGTTGGCGACCAGAACCTTCGAGAACACCGGCCGAGGAGGTTAGCCGGACCGACCGGCGACCGGGACGGCGGGTTTGCGGCCGTTGCGCCGATCCCGCACGAGCACGTAGACGACCAGCACGGCGATCGCCGCCGGGAAGGCCGCGATCACCGCGCCCGGGATCCCGAGGCCCGCCTTGCTCAGCAGTCCGAGACCGGCGCCGATCAGCACGAGCCCGAGCGTGGTTCGCAGCACGCTCGCCGGCACCTTGAGGGTGAGGTTCGAGCCCAGCCAGACCCCCGGGACCGATCCCACCAGGATGTTGCCGGCCAGGCCGAAGTCGACGTTGCCGGCCACCACGTGTGCCAGCGAGGCCGCCCAGAGCAGGATCGCCGCGTGGAAGACGTCGGTACCCACCACGCGTGAGGGCACGAGCCGGAAGAGGACGATCAGGCCGACGGCGATCAGGGCGCCGCTGCCCGCGGAGGTCACACCGAGGACGAAGCCCACGGTGGCGCCCAGCATGACGGCGCCGATCTTGTTGCGGCGCGTGAGCTCGACCGACGTGCGCTCCTTGTCAGCGAGGCGGCGCAGGAACAGCGCCCGCGCCAGCGTCATCAGCCCGGTGAAGAGCAGCGTGACAGCGAGGATCACGATCAGCCGGTCGTCGAAGTCCTTGCCGAAGGCGTCCTTGAGCTGCTCCAGGACCCAGACGCCGCCGACGGCCGCCGGCACCGAGCCCAGCGCCATCCACGTCGAGAGGGTGAGGTCGACCGAGCCCTTGCGGAAATGGTTCCAGCCGCCGACCGTCTTGGTCACGGCGCCGTAGGCGAGATCGGTGCCGACCGCCGTAGCGGGGTTGATGCCGAAGACGAGGATCAGCAGCGGGGTCATCAGCGAGCCGCCGCCGATGCCGGTCATCCCCACGAGGATCCCGACCCCGAGGCCGAAGCCGGCTAGCGCGGGATCCACTTGAGCACCTCCCCGGCGGCGGCCTCGGGCGAGAGCTCGGGGCCGAGCGTCAGCTCCGGCGAGGCCGGCGGCTCGTAGGGATCGTCGACGCCGGTGAAGCCCTCGATCTCGCCGGCCCTCGCGCGCGCCCACAGGCCCTTGGGATCGCGCCGCTCGCACTCCTCGGGCGGGGTCGAGACGTACACCTCGGCGAAAGAGAGGCCGGCGCGCCCATGCATCTCCCGCGCGCGGTCGCGGTCGGCGGAGAACGGGGAGACGAGCGACACCAGCGCCACCACCCCGGCGTCGGCGAACAGCGCCGCCACCTCGCCGGCGCGGCGCATGTTCTCGGCCCGGTCCTCGGCCGAGAAGCCGAGGTCGCCGTTGAGGCCGTGGCGGAGGTTGTCGCCGTCGAGCCGGTACGCGGGTCGGCCCGCGGCCACCAGGCGCTCCTCTACGACGGCCGCGATGGACGACTTGCCCGACGACGGCAGGCCCGTGAACCAGACCGTGGCGCCCTTGGAGTCCCGGGACTCCCGGGTGACCCGGCTCTCGGACCAGGTGACGTCGGGGGAGTGCGGCTTCATGCGCCGTCGGTGTCGATGATCATTCCGGCCCCGACGGTGTCGTTCGTCGACTCGTCGATCAGGATGAAGCTGCCCGTGCCGCGATTGCGGCGGTACTCGTCCACCAGCAGCGGCGCCGAGAGCCGAAGGCGCAGGCGGCCGATCTCGTTGAGGCCGAGCGAGTCGGCCTCCTCGTCGCGGTGGAGCGTGTTGACGTCCATCCGGTAGCGGAGCTGGTCGACCTTGGCCAGCGCGGTGCGCGTGGTGTGCTTGATCCGGTAGCGGCCGGACGGCTGGAGCGGGCGGTCGGAGAGCCAGCAGACCATCGCCTCGAACTCCTTGGTGGGAGTCGGGTGGTTGTTTGCGCGGCAGATCATGTCGCCGCGGGAGACGTCGATGTCGTCCTCCAGCCGCATCGTCACGGACAGCGGTGGGACGGCCTCCTCGACCGGTCCGTCCATCGTCTCGATCGCGGCGATCTTCGAGCTCGTGCCCGACGGTTGGACCGTGATCTCGTCGCCGACCTTGAACACCCCGCTCGCCACCTGGCCCGCGTAGCCACGGTAGTCGTGGTACTCCTCGGCCATCGGCCGCACGACCCACTGGACGGGGAAGCGGCAGTCGATCAGGTTGCGGTCGGCGGCCACGTGCACGTGCTCGAGGTAGTAGAGGAGCGAGGAGCCCTCGTACCAGGGCATGTTCTGCGAGCGCTCGACCACGTTGTCGCCGTGGAGCGCCGAGATCGGCACGAAGGTGATGTCGGTCACGTCGAGCTTGGCCGCCCAGCGGGTGAACTCGTCGCTGATCCGGTCGTAGACCGCCTCGTCCCAGTCGACCAGGTCCATCTTGTTCACGCACACGAGCAGGTGCGGGATCCGGAGCAGCGAGGCGATCACGGCATGGCGGCGCGACTGCTCGACCACGCCCTTGCGCGCGTCGATCAGGACCAGGGCCACCTCGGCGGTCGAGGCCCCCGTGACCATGTTGCGCGTGTACTGCTCGTGGCCCGGGGTGTCGGCGATGATGAACTTGCGCTTGAGTGTGTGGAAGTAGCGGTAGGCGACGTCGATCGTGATTCCCTGCTCGCGCTCGGCGCGCAGCCCGTCGGTGAGCAGTGCCAGGTCCACGTAGCTGTCCCCGCGCGCCTGGGAGGCCTGCTCCACGTGCTCGAGCTGGTCCTGGAAGATCTGCTTGGTGTCGAAGAGCAGGCGCCCGATCAGGGTCGACTTGCCGTCGTCCACCGAGCCGGCGGTGGCGAAGCGGACGAGCTCGGAGGGGCGCGTGTCGAGCGCGTTGCCGTTCGTGGCGGCACCCGCCATCAGAAGTAACCCTCCTTCTTGCGGTCCTCCATCGCGGCCTCGCTCACGCGGTCGTCGGCGCGCGTCTCGCCGCGTTCGGTGATCCGGGTCGCGGCGATCTCGGCGATCACGTCGTCGAGCTCGGCTGCCGTGGAGCGAACGGCTCCGGTGCAGCTCATGTCGCCCACGGTGCGGAAGCGCACCGACTCCTCGAACGGCTTCTCGTCCGGCAGCAGCTCGACGAACTCCGAGGTGGCGTAGAGCATCCCGTCGCGCTCGAAGACCTCGCGCGTATGGGCGAAGTAGATCGATGGCAGCGCGATGCCCTCCTCGCGGACGTACTGCCAGACGTCGAGCTCGGTCCAGTTCGAGAGCGGGAAGACGCGCACGTGCTCGCCGGGCTTGATCTGGCCGTTGTAGAGGCTCCAGAGCTCGGGCCGCTGGTTCTTGGGGTCCCAGTGGCCGAAGTCGTCGCGGAAGGAGAAGACGCGCTCCTTGGCGCGGGCGCGCTCCTCGTCGCGGCGCGCGCCGCCGAATGCGGCCCGGAAGCCGTGCCGCTCGATCGCGTCGAGGAGCGTGACCGACTGAAGCCGGTTTCGCGACGCGCGCGGCCCCTTCTCCTCGGTCACCTGGCCCTGGTCGATCGATTCCTGGACCGAGGCGACGATCAGCTTGGCGCCGAGCTCCTCGATCACCCGGTCGCGGTACTCGATTGCCTCCGGGAAGTTGTGCCCGGTGTCCACGTGCATCACCGGGAAGGGGAACTTGGCCGGCCAGAAGGCCTTCCTGGCCAGGTGGAGCAGCACGGCCGAGTCCTTGCCGCCGGAGAACAGCAGCACGGCCCGCTCCAGCTCGGCCACCACCTCTCGGATGACGTGGATGGCCTCGGACTCGAGCGCTCGAAGGTGTGGAACCTC
>DASXBA010000086.1:0-20010 GCA_036406475.1 Thermoleophilaceae bacterium
GGGCCGAGCTCCGACGTGGCCGCCTCGTCGTATGAGGTCTCGTGCTCGGGACCGCCGAAGGTCTCGTACTTGGCCCGGCCGGAGGGCCAGTCCTCGAGCTTCTCGGGCGGATCGTCCTCGAGGTTCTTGACCTCCTCCTTCGCGTCCTCGACCTCCTGGTCGAAGTCGCGCTCCTCGCCCGAGCCTTCCGTCTGCTCGTCGGTCTGCTCTTCGGTCTGCTCCTTGGTCTCCTCTTCAGCCATATCGAGGGCGTACCCGACAGGACCAGCGAGTAACTTCTTTCACAAGCGAGATGGCCAAGCGCGACCCCCGGATGATCTCGATCGGCTACGGCAAGTTCGTGCGCGCGGACCGGGTCTACGCGCTGGTGCCGATCGAGGGCGAGCAGCGCGGCGACGGGCGCCGCACCTACGTCCACGTCGACGGCCTCGCGGAGCCGATCGTCGCCTCGCGCTCCGAGCGGGCGATCCTCGCCGACGTCGAGGAGGCGCTGGCCGAGGCCGCCGGCATCCCGAGGCGGCGGCGCAGCGCGGCGTCAGCCCAGGAAAGCCTGCTCTAGCCGCGCCGCAGGACGCCGGCCGAGTAGGCGGCGGCGCCGAGCATCACGAGCGGGGCGACGCGCGCCACGTCCGCGCGGGCGAGCGCCGAGCCGGGCCGGAGCGCGTGCCGGATCCCGGCGGGGCCGTCCAGCAGCGCCCGGGCGGCCAGGACGGGCCAGCGGCGCCGCCCGCCGCGCACCGTCCGGCGCATGCTCCCGCGCCGGTAGCCGTCGGCCAGCAGCGAGCGGGCGTCCTCGGGGTAGAGGTGTTCCACGGCCACCTCCGGCGCCCACTCGATCCGGACGCCGGCGGCGATCACCCGTTCGTTGAGCTCCACGTCCTCCTCGCCCGGGATGTCCTCCCTGAACGGGCCGACGCGCTCGAGCAGCGGCCGGCTGTAGGAGGCGCCGAAGCGCAGAGCCGGGGGCGGCGGGACGTGCGCCATGCGGTAGCTGTGCTGGATCAGGAAGGAGGCGAGCGCCGCGGCCGTGGCGCGCGGCGGGACCATCGCGGTCGCCACGGCCTCCGCTCCGGCGCGGTGGCGCCGCAGCCGCCCCGCCGCCCAGCCGGGACGAGCGCGGCAGTCGCCGGCCAGGAAGCCCACGTACGGCGCCTGCGAGCAGTCGATGCCGGCGTTTCGGGCGGCGCCGGGGCTGCGCCGGGCCTCCGAGGCGGCGATCCGGACTCCCGGAAAGCGCTCGCGCACGAGGTCCGGCGTGGGGCCGCCGCCCGAGTGCGAGAGCACGAGCTCGAGCGGCTCGTCCTGCTCGGCCAGCGAGGCGAGCGCGTCCAGCACCGTGCCCTCGTTACGGAACGAGAGCACCACTACGCATAGCTCCGGGGTCACGGCGCCGCGATATTAGTACCGCCCGATGGCTGCTTCGCTGCGCACCCGCCTGGTCCCGTCGTGGGGTCTGAGGCGGCGCCGCTCGCTGCGTCTCGTCGCCCTGCTCGCCTGCCGCGACGAGATGCGCTTCCTGCCGGGAATCATGGCCAACGTCGCCCCGCACGTGGACGGAATCGTCGCCCTCGACGACGGGTCGAGCGACGGCTCGGCGGAGTTCCTTGCCGAGCGGCCCGAGTTGCTGGAGCTGATCCGCCGCCCCCGCGAGCGTCCCGACTGGGACGAGGCCGGCAACTACCGCGCGCTCGTGGAGGCCGCGCTCCGCCAGGGCGCCGACTGGGCGATCTCGCTCGACGCCGACGAGCGCGTGGAGCGCGAGTTTCGCGTCCGCGCGGAGCGGGTGATCCGCCGCGGCGAGGCGCTGGGCCTGTCCGCCTACGCGGTCCGGCTGCGCGACCTCTGGGACTCCCGCGACCGCTACCGCGCGGATGGCCTCTGGGCCGGCAAGGCGCCGCCGCGCCTGTTCCGGCTGAGAGACGACCACGACTTCGACGACCGGCCGCTGCACGCCTCGAAGGTCCCGGGCCAGGCCGGCAGGGTGCCGACGGCGGACCTGCTCGTCTACCACCTGAGGATGCTCACACCGGAGGACCGGCGGGCCAGGCGCGAGCGCTATGAGCGGCTCGACCCGGAGGCGCGCTGGCAGCCCCGGGAGGGGTACGCCTACCTCACCGACGAGACCGGGCTCGTGCTGCGCCGCGTGCCGCGACGGCGCGGCTTCGTCGAGTAGTCAGTCGAGGGTGCCGCCGCTTCCCGCCACCCGGCGGCGGAGCTCCAAGCGGCCAAGCGGCCCCCTGAAGCGGCGGCGGACGAGGACCTTCTTCCCTCTCACCGTCGCCGGCGCGAAGCGGGTGAAGGTGTCGAAGCGCCAGTCGTGCCCGACCTGAGCCAGGTCGTCGTAGGCGCCGGCAGCGGACGCCTCGATCCCCTCGGCCCCATCGCCGAGGCGGACCCCGGCGCGCAGCGCCTCGCGGAGCGCGACCTGTTGCCGGCCGATGCGCTCCAGGTCGCCCGACGGGCGGCCGACCGCGTAGCGCGCGCCGAGCCACTGGTGCAGGCGCTCGCCGGAGAGACGCTCGGACGGAGGGTCGAAGCTCACGAGCTTGCGTCCGTCCTCGATCCGGGCCTTGGGGACGAGCGGGTACCAGTAGCGCAGCGGCTCAGCGACCGGCACAACCAGCTCCAGCCGGTCCACGATCGCCTCGGCGGTCTCGCGCGCCACGCACAGCCCGTGCTCGACGGGGATGCCGGCTTCGCCGAGCGCCGTGAGCAGCGCGTCGTGGCCGCCCGCGGCGAAGGCCTCGCCCGTCCGGCGCCTGAGCCGCTCCGACCACAGGTCCCTCGGCACCCATAGGAGCTCACGGCGCTCGGGCCGGACGACCACGATCACGTCGGTGTTGGACTCCCAACCGGGCCGGTCCATCACCGCGACGACCGTGCTCATGCCTCGGCGTAGGCCGGGAGCCGGCGCACGAGCCGGAGGGCCGTGTCGAGGTCGTCGAGGGCCTCGCGCGGCCAGCCGAGCGCCTCGACCGCCGCGGCGACCGTGAGCGGGAGCGCAGGACTGCCGCTCTCGACGCTCTCGAGGAAGGCGGCCGCGCGAGCGGCGGTGAGCAGCAGGCCGTGGGCGCGCTCGCTGAGAAGCGGCTCGCGGCTCCAGTCCGCGATCCAGGACCGGTGCTCCGCCACCGCGCGCCGGGCGCAGTCGCGCGCGGACCAGCCCGGCAGCCGCGGGAAGCGCGCCACGCTCTCTCCGGCGAGCAGCGCGAAGGTCACCGGGTCGGTCACGGGACACTCGACGCCCCGCAACGGGAGCGGTTGCGCGGCCGGGGCAACAAGCAGATCGTCGCCCGCCCGCAGCAGAGGCTGGGGCGACGCCCCCCGAGAAGCCGCGGCCGCGAGAGCCCGCGGATCCCCGGCCTCCCCATCGGCGACGAAGCAGCGCTCGTCGGGCTGCTCCGAAAAAGCCCGGGCGCGCCAGTCCACCAATGAAAAAAAGGGGACGGGGCCCTTTGTTTCATGTGACAGAACGGGCGCGGGGCCCTCTGCTTCATGTGAAAGAAAGGGGACGGGGCCCTTTGTTTCATGGAGCTCGACCTCGTCGTAGCCGGCCCGGTCGGCCTCCTCGCGGAGCCGTGCCGCAACCCGCTGCGATCCGCGGACCAGCGCGCCCAGCGCGTCCGCCACCGGCGGCGCGGCGGCGGCAGGCAGCTTTCGCTCGATGGCGAGCGCGCCGGCCGCGGCGGGGTCGTCGCTCCGCTCGAGCGCCTCTCGCCGGGTGGGCGGGACCTCGCCCTCGCTCAGCCACAAGCAGGTGCGTGCCGACTCGGCGACGAGCTTGACGCACATGTAGTGCGCGACCGGCGTGGCGGGCTCGCGCGCCAGGCCGAAGGCGTGCCGCCACCAGTACTGGAGCTCGAGCCAGGCGGCCTGAAGCCGCTCGACGCCCGTAAGGGCGGGGGTGGCGGGCGCGGGCGGCGCCGGGCCGAGCGGCACCCAGCCGGCGCAGCCGCCGGGCACTCCGGGGCGGAGGCGCAGGCCGAGCTCGTCCTCGGGAGCGGCCGAGCGGAAGTACGTGGCCTGCGCGCGCGGGCCGCCGGGCACCTCGGCCTCGAGCGCCCACGTCCACACGTTCGAGCCGGCCGCCGAGCGGAGCTCGCTTTCGCTGTAGACGGCCGTCGACACGAGCCGGGCGAGCACCGGAAACCGCTCCGCGACGACCCGCCGGCGCATGCTGAGCAGGGCCAGGGCCAGCTCGGGGCGGTCGCTGCCGTCGGGTAGCACGGCCACCAGGTCCAGGTCGGAGAGGCCCGGCACCACCTCGGCGCGCGCGAGGCTCCCACGGGCGTACACGTGCGCGCCGGTCCCACGACGGAGGTAGGCGGCGGCCGACTCCGCCAGCGCCCGGTAGGCCGCGGCGCCTGGAACGACCAGGCCCGGCCGGCCGCGCGCGGCCAGAGCCTGGAGAGCGGCGACTCGGCTCACGAGGCGGGCGAGCATAATCCATGCGATCGGAGCCGCCGAGTTCCCCGTCCACCTGACGCTCAGCTTCCGCCTGCGGCTTCTCGCCCGGCGGCCTCTCGTGTCCCTCCTGCGCAGCCGGCCCTGGGCGCGCCTGGTCTTTCGCCGGGCGCAGCGAACCGTGCGGGTCCTCGCCCGCCACTCGCGCGACGCCGGGGTGCCTCCGCTCCTCACCGTGGCCGTGGGCCTCGTGGAGACCGGCCTGCGCAATATGGACGTGCCGGGGCGACCCCGGCATGGCTGGTTCCAGCTGCGCCTCGAGCCGCCCCCGTATCCCAGCTCCGAGCGCTCGCCGACCGTCGCGGAGGCCCACGACCTCGACTACGCCGCGCGCGAGTTCTGCACGGCGGCCGTCCACTACGCGGACCGCGATCCCTCGCTCCGGCGCGACCTCTGGCGCTGGGCCGTGAAGACCCAGGGCGTGGGGGGACGGCTCGACCGCAACCCGAGCTACGCGCCGGCCACCTTCGCCACCTACCTGTACGAGGCGGCGGGGCTGCTGCACGAGTACGACCGCGTCTAGAGCTCTTCCGAGATTCGCGGAGCGTGGCGGGCGAAGGACCAGAAGCCGAACCCGGCCACCCCCGCGATGATCGCGAGCGGAATCAGCAGGTAGATCGTGCCGCCGACCGACGCCGCCGCGGTGGGCGCCGACGGGTCGATCAGAGCGTGGCGCAGCTGCGTGAATATCGCCGCCAGCGGGTTGAGCGCCAACACCCTCTCGACGGCGTCCGGGTAGCGGCCTGCCACGTAGATGATCGGCGAGGCGTAGAAGAGGAGCTGCTGCGCCACCGTCCAGAGCTGCAGCGTGTCGCGGTAGCGGACGTGCAGCGTCGAGAGCCAGACGGTGAGCCCGGTGGCGAGGATGGTCACGAGCAGCACCAGCACCGGGACCTCGAGCCAGCTGAGCCGCGGCGTTGCCTCGGCAATGGCGAGGAAGACCGCCACCACGACGAAGTTCATGGCCAGGGTGAAGAGCGCCTTCACGACCAGCGACAGCGGGACCGCCAGCCGCGGGAAGCGCATCCGGCGCAGGAGCGGCTGGCTCGCCACGAGGCTCGGCAGCCCGCCCGACACGGCCTCGACGAAGAAGGTCCAGAGCACGATCGCGCTGAGCAGGTAGAGCGGAAAGTCGCGCACGCCGTCCGCCAGTCCGACTGCTCGCGAGAAGATCAGGTAGAGCACCGCGAACAGCGCCAGCGGCCGCAGCAACGACCAGAGATAGCCGAGCGCCGAGTCCTCGTAGTGCACCCTGATCTCGATCCGCGCGAGTACGCGCGTGAGGCGCCAGAGCTCGCCGAGATCGGCGCCCATCGCGGTCGGCTTGTAGGTGCTGTGCGTCGGCACGTCGGAACCGTCCGGCGGGGAGGGCGGGGTCAGGGCGAGCGGCCGGTTGCCCGGCGCACCCTCCTCGAGCGCCAGCGCCTCGTAGCGGTCGGCGATCTCGTCCGCGTCGCCGACGGCGTGCACGCGGCCGGCGTCCAGCAGGAGGGCGCGGTCGCAGTGCTGCTTGACCAGGTCCATGTCGTGACTCACGAACAGGACCGTGGTGCCCCGACCCTTGATCCGGTCGAACTCGGCGTAGCACTTGGCCTGGAAGGCCACGTCGCCCACGGCCAGCACCTCGTCGAGGACGAGGACGTCGGCGTCGACCTGGATCGCCATCGAGAAGGCCAGGCGGACGGCCATGCCCGTCGAGTAGTTCTTGAGCTTGACGTCGACGAACTCGTCGAGCTCGGCGAAGGCGATGATGTCGTCGAAGCGCTCCTCGAGCTGGCGCTTGGACAACCCGAGCATCGTGCCGTTGAGGATCACGTTGTCGCGCGCGCTCAGCTCGGGCCGGAAGCCCACGCCCAGCTCGATGAACGGCGACAGGCGGCCGCCGACCTGGACCAGGCCCAGGTCGGCCGAGTAGATGCCGGCGACGATCTTGAGCAGGGTGCTCTTGCCACTCCCGTTGGGGCCGACGATCCCGTAGAACTCGCCCGGCTCGACGTCGAAGGTCACGCCCCGCAGGGCATGCAGCTCGCTGTGGCCGCCTGGCTTGAAGCGCTCGGCGATTCGCTCCTTGAACGAGCTGTGCCGGACCTTCGGGACCTCGAACGTCTTGTGGAGGTTGCGGACCGTGAGCGCCCCCGCCGCCCCGCGCGGAGACGCGCTGGATGGCGGCCTTCGGAGGATTCCTGCCCGCGACGCGATCGGCGCAGGATAGTCAGGGGATACGGCTCTATGGTTCCGCGCGTGCTTGCCGTCGCCGTGCTTGGCCGTGGGCCAGAGCCGGGACTGGTCGACGCGGTTCGGTCGGTGCTGGCGCAGGACCCTACGCCGGAGGTGGTGGTCGTCCACTCGGACGGCCCGAGCCCGTCCGGGGCGCTGCGGCGTGCCGGCCTCGACGTGCCGGTCGTCCACCGCGCCGGCCGCCTCATGCCGGGCGCCGCGCGCAACCTCGGCGTGGAGGCCAGCGACGCGCCCTGGATCGCCTTCCTCGCCGGTGACTGCCTGGCGCGGCCGGGCTGGGTGGCCGGGCGGCTCGAGCTGCACAGGGGCGGCGCCGAGGCCGTGGCATCGCTGCTGGGCAACGCATATCCCCGCAGCCGCACGGCTTGCGCCACGGAGCTCCTCCTCCACCATCGGCGGTTGGCGCACACCCCGCCGAACAAGCGGCTGCGGCTGGGGGTGTCCTATGCGCGTACGCTGTTCGACCGTCACGGGCCGTTCAGGGAGGACCTGCGGACGGGCGAGGACAGCGAGTTCAACGGGCGCTTGAGGAGGGCGGGGATCGCGATCGAGCAGGCTGAGGGCGTCGTGACCTCGCACCGCAATCCGCTGAGGCCGCGCGAGTTCTTCCAGGACCAGTACATGCGCGGCATCCGCCAGGTGCGCGGCCGCGCGTCGCTCGGCCTGGCCGGCGGGAACCGCAGGCTGCCGCTGGCAATGCTCGCCGACGCGCTCATCGCCTGGCGCGGCACCTCGCGGATCGAGGACGCCGCCGAGCGGCGGCGGCTTCGCAGCGGCTGGCCGCTGCTGCTGCCGGGGGCGCTCGCCTACTCGGCGGGCACGCTGGCCGGCGCTCGTCGCAACGGCTGGGGGCCCGTGCAGTGAGGATCGCGGTCTTCTCGCCCTATCCCACGACCCCGGTCGTGCACGGCGCGCGGGTCCGCAGCGCCGGCCTGGCCTGCGGCCTGGCCGCCGCGGGCGCGGACGTGACGCTCATCTCGCCCTGGCATCCACGCTCGGAGTCGATCCCCGGCATCAGGAGCGTCCACCACCGGCTCGCCGCGAGCCTGCTGCCGTGGGCGCTTCCCACCGACTTCGCGCCGGCGCAGGCGCTGCTCTCGCTCCAGCCCACCGGCTTCGGGCCGCGCCGGCTCTTCGCCCGCCTCGGCCGCTTCGACGTCTACCAGTTCGAGCTCTGCGCCCAGGCGGCGTGGATGAAGCTCGTGCCGCCCGGCGCGGCGGCCGTCTATTCGTCCCACAACGTCGAGCAGGATTTCCTGCGCTCCGAGGCGCACCACTTCCGCGTGCCCGCCAACGGCCGCGTGGCGAGGCTCGAGCGGAGCGCGGTGCGCCGCGCCGACCTGGTGCTCTCGTGCTCCGACGCGGACACCCGCCGCATGCGCGAGCTCTACGGCGACCACGCCGGCCTGGTCATTCCGAACGGCCCCCACCCCGAGCTGAACGGGGCGCCGCCGCCCGAGCTGCGCACGGCGGTGCGCGAGCGCCTCGGGCTGGCGCCCGACGAGGTGGCCGTCCTCTTCGTGGGCGGGCGGGCCGCGCACAACCGCGAGGCCGTCCGCTTCCTCGTGCGCGAGGTGCTGCCGGACCTGCCGGAGCGCTTCCGGTTGATCCTCGCCGGCCGTAGCGGCGAGGGCGCCGGGGCGAACGGCCGCGTGATCGAGCTGGGCGAGGTCCCCGACCTCGAGGCCGTGCTGGCGGCCGCCGATCTCGGCGTCAACCCCGGGGGTCCGCCGACCGGCACCAGCGTGAAGGTGGCCGACTACCTCGCGGCCGGGCTGCCGGTGCTCGCCACGGGCGACGGCGCCCGCGCGCGGGAGGGCGACGGCCTGCTGAACGTGGTCGACCGGCCGGCGCTGGCGGACGCCATCGCGCGGGCGGAGCCGCGCGGCCAGGGCTGGGGGCCGGGCTCGGCCGGGCACTGGAGGCGTCAGGGCGAGCGGCTCCTGGCCGAATACCGAACCCTCCTCCCTTTGGGCTAGGCTGCCTCCCTTCATGAGGCCCGGCTCCCAGCGCTTCGAGCGCCGCCGCCCCACTCTGACCGCTGTCATCCCGGCCACGGACCGCCACCCGGCGCTCCCGCGCTGCGAGCGGCGGCTCCGCGAGGTCTCCGAGCCGCCGGAGGAGGTCCTGGTGGTCGAGGAGCCCGCCGAAGCCGGCCCGGCCGAGGCGCGCAACGTCGGCGCTCTGGCGGCAATGGGGGACGTGCTCGTCTTCGTCGACGCGGACGTCCTTGTCCACGACGACGTCTTCGTCCGCATCCGCGACGCCTTCGAGGCCGAGCCCCAGCTCACCGCGATCTTCGGCGCCTACGACGACGAGCCCGAGGCCGACGGCGCCGTGTCAACCTTCCGCAACCTCCTGCCACACCACGTCCACGTCGGCTCCGCCGGCGATGCCACCACGTTCTGGTCGGGGCTCGGCGCGGTGAGGCGCGACCGCTTCCTCGCCGCCGGCGGCTTCGACGCCGCCCAGTTCCCGGGTCCCGACGTGGAGGACGTCGAGCTGGGGATGCGGCTCGCGGAGGCGGGCCACAAGCTCATGCTCGACCCGGAGATCAAGTGCACCCACCTCAAGGACTGGACCGTGCGCGGGATGGTCCACACGGACCTCTTCCGCCGTGGCATCCCCTGGACCGTGCTGCTTCTCCGCCGCCGCCGCGTGCCGCGCGACCTCAACCTCGGCCACCGCCACAAGGCGAGCGCGGCCGCCTGCGTCGCCGCCGTCGGCGCGATCGCCGCGCGGAGGCCCAGGGCCGCAGCCGGCTCGCTGACCGCGCTGGTGCTGCTGAACCGCTCGCTCTACGGCCTCCTCTGGCGCCGCGGCGGGCCGCGCAAGGCCGCAGCCGGCGTGGGTCTGCACGCCCTCCATCACCTCACGGCCGTGGGCGCCGTCCCGCTCGGTGCATTCGCCTGGGCGCGCAACGGCGAGCCCCACCCCGAGCCGAGCGCGGAGACCCTGGAGGGCCTCCGCTTCGTGCTCCACTCACAGCCGCCCCGCCGCTGGGCCCGGGACGGCGAGCCGGCATCCGAGGCGCCGGCGCCGGTCTAGAAACGCAGCTAGAGGTCCTCGACCTCTTTGAGGACCTTCTGCACGCTGTCCTTGGCATCCCCGAACAGCAGCTGCGTGTTCTCGAGGTAGAAGAGCGGGTTGTCGATTCCCGCGAAGCCGGTGTTCATCGAGCGCTTGAGCACGATCACGGCTCCCGCCTTGTCGACGTCGAGGATCGGCATCCCGTGGATGGGCGAGCCGGCGTCCTCGCGCGCGGCGGGATTGGTCACGTCGTTGGCCCCGATCACGAGCGCCACGTCCGTCTGCGGGAACTCGGGGTTGATCTCGTCCATCTCCTTGAGCGACTCGTAGGGCACGTCCGCCTCCGCGAGCAGCACGTTCATGTGGCCGGGCATGCGCCCGGCGACGGGGTGGATCGCGTAGTCGACCTCGATGCCGCGCTTCTCGAGCTCGGTGGCCAGTTCCTTGACCGTGTGCTGAGCCTGGGCCACCGCCATCCCGTAGCCCGGCGCCACCACCACCTTGCGCGCGTAGGCCAGCTGGATCGCCACGTCGGAGGCGTCGGTCGAGCGGACCGGCTTCTCCTCGCCATCGCCGCCCGCCGTCGCCGTCACGCCGCCGAATCCGCCCTTGAAGATGTTCACGATCGAGCGGTTCATCGCCTCGGCCATCAGATTGGTGAGGATCGAGCCCGACGCGCCGACGATGATGCCGCCCACGATCAGGGCCACGTTGTCGAGCGCGATACCGGCCGCGGCCGCCGACAGGCCGGTGAAGGCGTTGAGCAGCGAGATCACCACCGGCATGTCCGCGCCGCCGATCGGCAGCACGAACATGTTGCCGAGCACCGCCGCCGAGACCAGGATCAGGATGAACAGGCCCTCCGACTCGGCCCCCGCCGCGATCACCACCGCGCTGGCCACCGCCACGCCGAGCAGGGCGAAGTTGACGAAGATCTGGCCCGGGACCTGGATCGGCCGCCCGGGGATGATCTCCTGGAGCTTGCCGAAGGCGATGTTCGAGCCCCAGAAGGAGACCGAGCCGATGATCGCGGCGAACAGGATCGGGATCAGCGTGCTGAGCTCCGGATTGCCGCCCACGAGCGAGAGGTCGTGCCGGTACTCGGCCCACGAGATGAGCGCCACAGCGCCGCCGCCGACGCCGTTGAACAGCGCCACCATCTGCGGCATCGCGGTCATCTTCACCTGACGCGCCGCGGGAATCCCCACGGCCGTGCCGATCGCGATGCCGAGCGCGATCAGGCCGTAGTCGCCGACCGACTCGATCAGCAGCGTCGCGATCACCGCGATCGCCATGCCGACCGCCGCCACCAGGTTGCCGCGGCGGGCGGTCTTCGGGCTCGTGACCAGCCGCAACCCGAGGATGAAGCAGGAGAACGCGACGATGTAGAGGACGCGGATGACGTCGTAGTCGACCGCTGCGACGACGGTCACTTCTTCTCGGCCTCCTGAGGCCGCCCGCGCGCCTTGAACATCTCGAGCATGCGGTCGGTGACGAGGAAGCCGCCGACCACGTTGATCGTTCCGAACGCGATCGCGATCACGAGGATGAACTTGTTGAGGAAGCCGTTGACCTCGCCGATCAACAGGATCCCGCCGAGCAGCACGATGCCGTGGATGGCGTTCGTGGCCGACATCAGCGGCGTGTGCAGCGTGTTCGGGATCTTCGAGATGACCTCGAAGCCGACGAAGGCGCCGAGGATGAGGATGGTGATCTCGGTGATGAGGTCCATCAGGCCGCCGTCCCTACAGCCTGCTTCGCTCCCTCGTGAACGATCTCGCCGTCACGGGTGATGCACGCCCCGGCGATGATCTCGTCCTCGAAGTCGAGCTCGAGCGCCCCTTCCTCGGAGACCATCAGCTCGACGAGGTTCTGGACGTTCTTGGAGTAGAGCTGAGAGGCGTGGTCGGGCATCGAGCTCGGCAGGTTCAGCGGCCCGATGATCGTCACGTCGTGCTTGACCACGGTCTCGCCGGGCTCGGTCAGCTCGCAGTTGCCGCCGGTCTCAGCCGCCAGGTCGACGATCACCGAGCCGGGCTTCATGTTCCTCACCGCGTCCTCGATCACCAGCAGCGGCGCGGGCCGGCCCGGCACGGCGGCGGTGGAGATGACCGCGTCGACCTTGCCGATCGCCTCCGCGAGCAGCTCGCGCTGCTTCTGCTGCTCCTCGTCCGTGAGCTGGCGGGCGTAGCCGCCGGCCGCCTCTGCGTCCTCGAGGCCCATGTCGAGCTCGAGGAAGCGGGCGCCGAGCGACTCGATCTGCTCCTTGACCGCGGCGCGCACGTCGAAGGCCTGCACTACGGCGCCGAGCCGGCGCGCGGTCGCGATCGCCTGGAGGCCGGCCACGCCCGCGCCCAGCACCATCACGGTGGCGGGCCGGACCGTTCCGGCCGCGGTGGTGAGCATCGGGAAGAAGCGGGGGAGCTCCTGGGCGGCGATCAGGCCGGCGCGGTAGCCCGCGACCGTGGCCTGCGACGACAGCGCGTCCATCGACTGCGCCCGGGTGATGCGCGGGATCGCCTCCATCGCGAAGCTCGTGACGCCGGCGTCGGCGAGGGCCTTGACGGTCTCGGCGTTCGTGAGCGGCTGGAGGAAGCCCACCAGGACCTTGCCCTGCGCGAGGCGGCCGACCTCGTCGGCGGTCGGCGGTCCGACCTTGGCCACGACCTCGCCCGACCAGCCGTCGCCGATCGAGGCGCCGGCCTCCGTGTACTGGTCGTCGGGGTGGTGGGCCCCGCCGCCGGCGCCGGATTCGACCACGACCTCGTGGCCGCCCGGCTGGACGAGGCGTTGGGCGACTTCGGGGACGAGCGCGACCCTGCGCTCCCCCGGAAGCGATTCCTTGGGGACCGAGACCTTCATGGCGGCGGCGCGGAACCCTACCGAAGCATCTGTCCACCCCTTGGGTTCCAATGGTTTGGCCGCCTGACCAGGAAGCTACACTCGACCGGAGGCTCGCCTGCAGTAATGAGCGACAAGACACTCGAGAAGAAGGACCGCGTTGTAGTCCGTTTCGCAGGGGACTCCGGCGACGGCATGCAGCTCGTGGGCAGCCGCTTTACGGACGAGACGGCCGTCGCCGGCAACGACCTCGCCACGCTTCCGGACTTCCCGGCGGAGATCCGCGCTCCGGCGGGCACGCCCCACGGCGTCTCGGCCTTCCAGATCCACTTCGCCTCGCGCGACATCCTCACCCCGGGCGACCACCCGAACGTACTCGTGGCCATGAACCCGGCCGCGCTGATCACCCAGGTCGGCTCGCTCGAGCGCGGCGGCACGGTGATCGTCAACGAGGACGGCTTCACCGATCACAACCTGAAGAAGGCCGGCTACGAGTCCAACCCGCTGGAGGACGACTCGCTCGAGGACTTCCAGCTCTTCCGCGTCCCGATGACGAGCATGACCGTGCGCGCCACCGAGGACATCGAGGGCATCACCGCCCGCGATGCCGCCCGCTGCAAGAACCTCTTCGCGCTCGGCCTCGTCTCCTGGATGTACGGCCGGCCCACCGATCCCACGATCAACTGGGTCGAGAAGAAGTTCGCCGACAAGCCGCCCGTGCGCGACGCCAACCTGGCCGCCTTCCGCGCCGGCTACAACTTCGGCGAGACGGCCGAGCTGCTGGCGGTCCACTACGAGGTCGAGCCCGCGCCGGCGCCGCCCGGCACCTACCGCAACGTCAACGGCACGCAGTCGCTGGCGATGGGCCTGATCGCCGCCAGCGTCAAGAGCGGCCTCCAGCTCTTCTACGCGAGCTACCCGATCACGCCGGCCTCGGAGCTGCTGCACACGCTGTCCCGCAACAAGCGTTTCGGGGTGCGGACGATCCAGGCCGAGGACGAGCTCGCGGCGGCCAACATGGCGCTCGGCGCCGCCTTCGGCGGCCAGCTCGCGGTCACGGCCACGAGCGGCCCGGGCATGGACCTGAAGGCCGAGACCATCGGCCTGGCCGTGGCGATGGAGCTGCCGATGGTGATCATCGACGTCCAGCGCGCCGGCCCGTCCACGGGCATGCCTACCAAGACCGAGGCGGCCGACCTGCTGATGGCGCTGTACGGCCGCCATGGGGAATCGCCGCTGCCCGTGGTCGCCTCGCGCACCCCCGGTCAGTGCTTCGATGCCGCCATCGAGGCCGTGCGGCTTGCGGTGAAGTACCGCACGCCGGTGATCCTGCTCTCGGACACGTTCCTCGCCAACTCGTCCGAGCCCTGGCGGCTCCCCGATGTCTCGAAGCTGCCCGACATCGACCCTGGCTTCGCCACCGACCCGAGCGGCTTCGAGCCCTACAAGCGCGACCGCAACCTCGCCCGCCCCTGGGCGATCCCCGGCACTCCCGGGCTGCGGCACCGGATCGGCGGGCTCGAGAAGGAGGACGTGACCGGCAACATCTCCTACGAGCCCGAGAACCACGAGCACATGACGCGCCTGCGGGCCGAGCGCATCGCGCTGATCGCCGGCGACGTGCCCGAGCTCGAGGTCGACGACCCCGACGGCGCCGACCTGCTCGTGCTCGGCTGGGGATCGAGCTACGGCGCGATCCAGGGCGCGGCCCGCCGGACCCGGCGCGAGAACGGCGTGAACGTGGCCGTCGCGCACCTCAGCCACCTGCACCCGCTGCCGAGCAACATCGGCGAGGTTCTGCGCTCCTACGACCGCGTCCTGGTGCCGGAGATGAACATGGGCCAGCTCGTCAAGGTCCTGCGCTCGGAGTTCCTCGTCGACTGCGAGAGCTACACCAAGGTCGACGGCCTGCCCATCTTCACGCGCGACGTGATGGACGAGATCCTGAGGAGGGTGGACACATGAGCGGCAACGGCGCCAACGGCGGCGACGTCCTCAACCTGACGAAGGCCGATTTCTCCTCGGACCAGGAGACGCGCTGGTGCCCGGGCTGCGGCGACTACGCCGTGCTGGCCTCGGTCCAGGGCTTCATGCCGGAGCTCGGCATCTCGCCGGACAAGATCGTCTTCGTCACCGGGATCGGCTGCGCCGGCCGCTTCGCCTACTACATGGACACGTACGGGATGCACGGCATCCACGGCCGCGCGCCCGCCCTCGCCACCGGCGTGGCCACCGCCCGCCCCGACCTGTCGGTCTGGGTGGTCACCGGCGACGGCGACTCGCTCTCGATCGGCGGCAACCACCTGATCCACTCGCTCCGCCGCAACGTCCCACTCAAGATCCTGCTCTTCAACAACCAGATCTACGGCCTCACGAAGGGCCAGTACTCGCCGACGAGCGAGGAGGGCAAGGTCACGAAGTCGACGCCGTTCGGCTCCCAGGACCATCCCTTCAACCCGGTCGCCCTCGCGCTGGGCGCCGAGGCCTCGTTCGTGGCTCGCACGGTCGACACCGACAAGAAGCACGTGGCCGGGGTGCTGCGGGCGGCCGCGGCGCACCAGGGCTCGGCCTTCATCGAGATCTACCAGAACTGCAACGTCTTCAACGACGGCGCCTTCGACGCCGTCCGCGCCAAGGGCCAGAAGGAGCTCAACCAGATCCGGCTCGAGCACGGCGAGCCGATCCGCTTCGGGCCCGAGGGCGAGCGCGGCGTGGTCCGCGGCGACGACGGGCAGCTGGAGCTCGCCGAAGTGGCCGACGTGGGGGAGGAGGCCCTGGTCGTGCACAACGCCCACCGTCCCGATCCGGGGCTGGCCTTCGAGCTGGCCCAGCTCGCCCAGCGGCCCACCGGACCCACCCCGATCGGCGTCTTCCGCGACGTCGGCCGGCCGGTCTATGGCGAGGGCTGGCAGGAGCAGCTCGAGGACGCCCACTCACAGGCGGGCATCGAGGACCTCGAGAAGCTGCTGCACTCGGGCGACACGTGGACCGTGTCCTGACGCCTACCGCCTAACGCCCTTCGATCGCTCGCCTCGGGGGCGACCCTGAACCTTGCGCGTGGACGCCCGGCCACGTTTTGGGCGAAAGACCGCCGAATCGAGTGCATTTTCGGCTGGAAACCTGTGCTGTCGCTGCTCCGGCTTCGACCTCCGCTTTTTGGTCCCGCAAACTGCCGCGCCGGGAGCGTGCCTTGACGGGAGCCGAGACCACCCTGGCCGATCGACTCGTGAATCGCCCTCGCCTCGTGCTGTTCGGGGCGCTGGTCCTGTTCGCCGTGATCTGCGGCGTTCGCTTCGCGGTCTCGAATCCCAACGACGGAATCGGCCAGCTCTACGTCCTGCCGGTGGCCATACTCGCCGTGGAGTTCGGCTGGCGCGGAGGGGTCGCCGGCGCCATGATCGCGTTCGTCCTCTGGTCCGGCTGGGCCGTGATCGAGGACGTGGAGGTGACGCTGCTCGGACACGCGATTCGGGCGCTCACCTACGTGTTCTTCGGCTGGCTCGTCGGCAATCTCGCAGCGCGGCGGCAGGCCGCCGAGAAGGACAGCCTCCGCTGGTTCGAGATGTCGAACCTGCTCCTCTGCGTCGCCACCGTCGACGGCTACTTCTGCCGTCTCAACCCCGCCTGGGAGAAGCTGCTCGGCTGGAGCGCCCGCGAGCTGATGGAACGGCCCTACCTCGACTTCGTGCATCCCGGCGACGTCGAGGCCACCCTCCACGCCGCCGGCGGCCTGGCCGACGGCGCGTCCGAGTTCGTCAGCTTCGAGAACCGCTACCGGACCAAGGACGGCGGCTGGCGCTGGCTGATGTGGAGCGCCAGGTCGGACGGGAAGCAGGTCTACGCGGCGGCCACCGACATCACCGACCGCAAGCTCCTCGAGCGCGAGCGCGAGGAGCTCCTGCGGCAGGTCGAGGCCATCGCCCGGACCGACGGCCTTACCGGCCTGCCCAACCGGCGGGCCTGGGACGAGGAGCTCCGGCAGGAGCTGATCAGGTCGCGCCGCGACGGGCACGCCGTGACCGTCGCCGTCCTCGACATCGACCACTTCAAGGACTACAACGACGAGTACGGGCACCAGGCGGGCGACGCCTTCCTCCAGGAGATGGCGCTGTCCTGGCGGCGCGTGCTCCGAGCGAGCGACTTCCTCGCCCGCTACGGCGGCGAGGAGTTCGGGGTGATCCTGCGCGCGGCCGGGTCCGAGACGGGCATCTTCGAAATCGTCGAACGGCTGCGGGCGGCGATGCCCCGCGGGCAGACCTGCTCGGTGGGCTTCGCCACCTGGGACGGCATGGAGTCGCCCGAGGACGTCACCGGCCGGGCCGACGCCGCCCTGTACCGCGCCAAGCGCGAGGGTCGCGACCGGGCGTTCGCGGCCTGACAGATCCTTGCCCCGCGGGTGGCGGCACTCTTAGGGTTGGCCCAAGCGATCGAAGGAGCGGCAGATGGCAGACGCGGGCCTATTCATCGGCTGGGGGCAGGTCGTGCGAAACCGCGAGAAGCGGGCGCTCGACGTCTTCAACGAGTCCATGGCGTACTACGCCTCCCTGGAGCAGGACGGCAAGGTGGAGAGCTGGGAGGTCGTGCTGCTCGAGCCGCACGGTGGCGACCTGGCGGGCTTTGTCCTGCTGCGTGGCAGCGTGGACCAGATGCACGCCGTACGGAATGAGGAGGAGTTCCAGCGGCGCACGACCCGAGCGGACCTGATCGTCGAGAACCTCGGCGTGGTCTCCGCCGCCCTGGGCCAGGGACTCGCCGACGGGATGGCGATCTACCAGGACGAGATAGCCGCTGTGAGCTGAGTCCGCGCTAGGCGGCGAGGTCGAGCACGAGCTCGGAGACGCCGTGTCCGACCGAGCCGCCGCGGATGTCGCGGTTCAGCTTGTGCAGGAGCTTCCGCGCCGGCTCGTTGTCGCTCGCGATTGTCGCCGTGAAGCGGCGGATGCCGAGACCTCGGGCCCGGGCCGCCAGCTCGCGGGCGAGCATCGTGCCGAGCCCCATGCCCTGCCAAAGGTCGTCCACCACGATCGCCGCCTCGGCCGCGGTCGGGTCCTCGGGCAGGCGGACGAAGCGGCCCACGCCGATGAGGCTCCGCACGGCCTGTGTGGGCGATTCGGCCACCAGCGCCACGTGGTCGTGCTGGTCGACCTCGGTCAGATAGCGCAGCTCGCGCTGGGTGAAGCGGCGCTTGGGAGCGAGGAAGCGGCGCTGGACGCTGCGGTCGGAGAGCTCCGCCAGGCCGCGCACCAGCAGTTCCTTGTCGTCGGGCCTGATCTTCCTGACGAGTATCGGTGCGCCGCCTGGAAGCCGTTTCATCACGAAACTATCTTCCCGCGCGGGCGCGGCCGGCTATGTGGGACCGCTCACACTGCCTCGTCGGCGTGGGCGCGCTCGTAGTCGAGCTCTGTGCTGACTCCCAGCTCGTGAAGCCGGTCGTTGGCGTCCTCGAGGCCGCCGGCGTCGAGCACGGCCGCGGCGAGCCGCGCGGCCGAGCGCAGGGCCACCGCCGGGTCGAAGTAGACGGTCATCGCCCCGACCGGGCTGAGCTCCACGGTCCTGCGGCCGCCGCGGATCTCCACCGTGCCGCGGTCGCCGCGGAAGCAGCGGAGGGCTTGGGCGCTCGCCTCGGTGGGCACGGCCTCGACCGCGCGCTCGAGCCGCTCGACCACCGGCGGCGTCAGCCCGCGGGCGCCGCTGAGCCCGCCCGCGGCGGCCACCTCCGACAGCCGCTCGAGCACCTCGGCCGGCCTGAGCTCCCCGTCGCAGCCGATCCCGAACACCCCCCCGAGCGCGTCCCGCTCCTCCTGGAGGAGGGTGCCCGCGGCGAGCATCACCGCGTCGCACAGCGGGCTGGCGAGACCCGGCTCCTCGCCGCGGGCGAGCGCATCGCCGCCGACGTCGACGAACACGAACAGGTCGCAGCCGAGCTCGTTCCCGGCGGCGCGCAGGCCCTCGGCGAGCTCGGCGGGCGCGCGGGTCACGTCGACCAGCACGGTCTCCTCGCCGAGCAGCTCGGCCACCCGGCCCTCGGCGAAGCGCACGCCGCTGGCGGCGACGCGGGCGTCGCCGCTCGCCGCCAGGACGCCGGGGGCCAGCTCGCGCACGCCCTCGATCTCGGCCGTCGCCCGCGGCCCCGGCGCGGGGTCGATCACGCGCCGCTCCCAGCTAACGCCGCCTATTACCGGCTCTGCGCCGTGGTAGATGCGGCAGGCCTCGGCCGTGGCGAGCGCACCCACCACGTCGCCGCCGCCGCCGATCCCAACGACCAGGGGCCGGCGGGCACCCGACAGCAGGCGCTCGGCGTCGCTCACGCGGCGGCGCGCCGGATGGCGTCGGGGTAGGGGGGCTCGAGCACGCCGGCCTCGGTGAAGATCGCGCCGACCAGCTCGGCGGGCGTCACATCGAACGCCATGTTGAGCGCCGGGGTTCCGCTCACGACCTCCTCCGGGTCGCGCTCCTCGATCGGGATGGCGGCGCCGTCCGGTGTGGCCGGGTCGAGGGTCGACACGGGCGCGGCGACGTAGAACGGGATCCCGTGGTGGCGGGCGAGCACCGCGAGCGGATAGGTGCCCACCTTGTTCGCCACATCGCCGTTCGCTGCGATCCGGTCGGCGCCCACGACCACGCGGTCCACCAGCCCGCCCGCCATCAGCGACCCGGCGCTGCCGTCGGTCACGACCCGGAAGGGAATCCCCTCGCGCTCGAGCTCCCAGGCCGTGAGCCGGGCGCCCTGGAGCAGCGGCCGCGTCTCGCTCACCCAGACCTGAGCCAGCCGCCCGGCCTCCCAGGCGGCCCGCAGAACACCGCCGGCCGTGCCGTAGCCGCCCGTGGCCAGCGGGCCGGTGTTGCAGTGCGTCAACGCCAGGTCGTGCTCGGCGAACCGCTCCGCGCCGAGCTCCGCCAGGCGGCGATCGGCGGCCTCCTGCTCGGCCTGGAGCCGCTGGGCCACGTCCAGCGCCCCGCCGGGCCCGGCCTCGCGGGCGCGCTCGATCGCCCAGCGCAGGTTGACCGCCGTGGGCCGTGTCCCGGCGAGCTCGTCGGCCGCGGCCTCGAAATCGTCCTCGCCGGCGAGAGCCATCCCGTAGGCGGCGGCGAGCCCGATGGCGGGCGCGCCCCGCACGGCCAGTGTCCGAATCGCCTCGGCGACCTCCCCGACCCGCTCACAGCGAAGCCACTCCTCACGAAGCGGCAGCGCTCGCTGGTCCAGGACCAGCAGCCCACCATCCTGAAAGCGAAGCGGGGCGGTGGAGCTCACCGCCCCGCAACGCTAACCACCAGCTACCACCTACGACCTACGACCTACCGAACGAGCCCCGTCTCCTTCAGGTACTCGCTCGCAACGTCCTTCGGCTCCTGCTTGTCGATGTCGACGCGCGAGTTGAGCTCCTGCATCACCCGCGTCGTCATGCCCTTCTGGACCTGATTCACGACCGTGCGTAC